>JAQBUJ010000492.1 GCA_027623845.1 Pseudomonadota bacterium | reverse complement strand
ACCAAACCGGCTCGCGCCGGCCCAGGTCGGCTTACTCGGTCGACCCGACAAGCTGACCGCCAGGGGGCGCGCGGGCAGGGTTTCTTGACTCATCGTTTGAAGTGACATGGCGTCATTCACACATTGACTTGGTTTGAAACGACATTAATGGCGCGATCGTCGGGTTGCTTGCTTGCGCCGGAGCCGCCAAGCACCGTCAGCATCTCTTCGCGTTGGCCCATCTTTTGTACCTTACCATCAACCATGACCATGATGTAATCCAGTACCTTGAGGATATTGGGGCGGTGCAGAATAACGACAACGGTGACGCCCCGTCGTTTTAATTCCTCGATCGCCCGCGCCAAGGCTTGCTCGCCGTGGACATCCAGATTGGAGTTGGGTTCGTCAAGCACCACGAGCTTCACGTCGCCATAGAGCGCCCGCGCAAGCCCAACCCGCTGCATCTGACCTCCCGAGAGCAAAGTCCCACGATTGCCGACAACCGTCTGATATCCCTGGGGCATGAATTTGATCATCGTGTCGACATTGGCTATTCGAGCCGCGTCGAGTACGCGGTCGGCCGTCCAGTCGGGGTCCTGCCGGGTGATATTGTCGCGCACGGTGCCGCCGAACAACTCAACATCCTGGGGCAAATAACCGAGATAGGGGCCCAAGCTTTCGGCCGGCCATTCATGAATGTCCTGACCGTCGAGCCTGGCATGGCCCTGGGACGGACGGTCAAGGCCGACTAAAAGGCGGGCTAGGGTGGATTTTCCAGAGCCGGAGGGACCAACGATACCCAGTGATTCTCCCGACTGTAGCGTAAAGCTAATGTCCGTCAGAATGGGTTCCTCGGTGGTTGGCGGATGAAAGCCAAGCCCCTCGATGCTGAGCGCGCCTATGGGGACCCGCTCATCGAACCGGTCCGATGACGGCATCGCCGCGGCTTCGCGAAGCACGCCAGAGATGATTTTGTAGTTAATCAGCGAAGCGCTGATGCCCGACCAACCGGAAACCAAGGACTGCACCGGCATCAGAACCCGGCCGACCAAGATCACCGAGGCCATCATGGCGCCCCGCGACAGATGGACGTCCGGATCGATGATAAGCAGCGCGCAGACGGTCATCACCGCCATCATCGAGGTGAACTGCATGGTCTTGGCGATGGCGGTCATCAACCCCACGCGGCGGGTGAAAATACTAAATTTTTCAATCGCCACATCGTTGTCCCGCTCCCACCGCTGGATCATCGGCGTTCCCATGCCCATCGCATCGATGACATCGGCGTTCCTGAGACTAATCCCGGCTTTCCTTGAAGATTCCTCCATCGCCGCGGTACCGATATCGCGCACCGGATCGGTGTACCATTTGTTCGCCAGCGCCAGCAGCAGGATCAACCCGGCGATCACCGTCGCCGCCATGCCGATCCAAAATTGCAGGTAGAACAGAAACCCAAGGAACAGAGGCACCCACGGAAGGTCCATCAGCATGTAGATTTGTTCACCGGCGAGGAAGTTCCGCAGAGAATCCAATCTTCCCAGCAGATCAGCATCACGCGCCGCACCGCGCGCCGTCGACCGGCGCAAGGTGACCGCGAGGATTTTCTCGCCGATCTGGAGGTCTATCCAGGCGCTCACCCGAACGAACAAATAGGTGCGTGAGATGTCGATCACCGCTTGGATGAACAACGCCCCGATGGCAAAGAGTGCGAGAAAGGTCAGAGTAACCTTGTTCCCGCCGCCGCCCAGCACGCGGTCGAAGAGCGAGAACATGTAAATCGGCATGACCAGGATCAGCAGATTGACGAAGAAGCTGAACACCGCCGCTGTGGCAAATGCGCCACGGGAAGTCCACAGCATCTCCTTCATCGGATCTCGCCGCGGCTCGGTCGCGGTTCGTGTAAACATCAGTTCATCCGATCAACTTCGGCCCTGTCGTCCAAGGCGCGTTGTCGCTTCGGTCTCAGCCCATGAGCTAGACCCGTGCCGATCCAGACATACGCGCCATGTCTTGCTGGTCGGTTGCGATGCATCTTATTTGACGATCCACAGCGGTTCACCCTATTTAGGCTGTCCATTAGACGCTCGCAATCGAATTCCGCTCAATTGAATCCCGAGAGAAACGGCCAACCTCGTGAAAGTTCTTTTCGTCCATCAAAACATGCCGGGCCAATATAAGCATCTGGCGCCCGCTCTGGCGCGGGATTCCAACAACGAAGTCGCCTTCATCACCAAGGAGGGCAAGCCGGATATCCCCGGTGTTCGCAAGGCGACCTATAAGGTGGCGCGCCAGCCAACGCCGAACATTCACCAGTATTTGACGCGGCTGGAAGATCAGGTGTTACACGGCCAGGGAGCGGTGCGCGCCGGGCTTGAGTTGATCAAAGGCGGGTTTGTGCCGGATGTTATCTGCGCCCATACCGGCTGGGGCGAGGCGCTGTTTCTACGCGATGTCTTCCCCGACGCGCGGATTCTCGCATTTTCCGAATTTTATTATAACGCCAAAGGGTCGGACATCGATTTTTCGCCCGATCACACGGAAAACCTTGACCGGGATTGCCGGACCCGCATGCGCAATGCCCATATGCTGATGAGCCTGGACGCGGCGGATTGGGGGGTCAGCCCGACCTGGTGGCAATGGAGCCGGCATCCCGAGTCGATGCGAGGCCGCATCTCGGTAATCCATGATGGCGTCGACACCGACCTTTGCACGGCGGATCCGCAGGCGGTTTTGGAGTTACCGAATGGTCTGAGGTTGTCGCGCGAAGACGAGGTCGTGACCTATATCGCGCGGAATCTGGAACCGTATCGCGGTTTCGACAACTTCATGCAAAGCATCAACGGAATCCTGGAACGCCGGCCGAATGCGCGGGTGGTCGTGGTCGGCGGCGACGAGGTGAGTTACGGCAACGGACCGCCCGACGGCGGAAAATGGCGGGAATTCATGCAGTCGAGGGTGCGGTTCGATCCGCGACGGGTCCATTTCATCAGCCGCGTGCCCTATTCGGTATTCCAGCAGGTGCTGTCGATTTCCCGGGCGCATGTGTATCTGACCTATCCGTTCGTGCTGTCGTGGTCGATGCTGGAGGCGATGTCGCACGAATGCATGCTCATCGCCTCGCGAACCGCGCCGGTGACCGAGGTGGTGCGCGACGGCGTTAATGGCCGGTTGGTTGATTTTTTCAAACCCAACGAGGTCACCGACGCGGTGGTCGCGGCGCTTGAAGACCAGGACGCAACAATGGCGTTGCGAAAAGCGGCGCGAAAAACCGTTGTCGAGAACTTCGATCTGCGCAAGGTGTGTCTGCCGGCACAGATCGATCTTATTTCAATGCTCGCGGAGAACCGGCGTCCGCCACCGACGGAAGAAAGATGCATCGAGGAGACCGGTTCATAGACCTGGCCCGTGACGCCCTGGCGCGGCGGGATCTGGCGGCGGCGGCGCGCGCATTGCGGGCAGCGCTCTGTTGCGCGCCGGACCGGGTCCAAGGCCATTTTAATCTCGGTGTCCTGCAGGGGCGG
>JAQBUJ010000491.1 GCA_027623845.1 Pseudomonadota bacterium | reverse complement strand
ACAATCCGCTGCCGCTGTATCACGTGAATTCCGGCATTGTATCGATCCTGGGCATGATGTTGATCGGCGGCTGCCAAATTCAACCCGATCGTTTCCATCCCCGGTCCTGGTGGCGCGATGTGGTCGAGACAAAGGCCAGCGTCATCCACTACCTTGGTGTGGTGGCGCCGATGTTGCTGAACCAGCCGGATGACCCGCTGGAACGGTCGCACAACGTTCGCTTCGGCTTTGGCGCCGGGGTCGAGCCGGATTTGCACGCGGTCTTCGAGGAACGCTTCGGCTTTCCGTTGATCGAGGTTTGGGGCATGACCGAAATGTGCCGGGTGTTGGCTGCGAACAAAGAACCGAGGAAGCGCGGCACCAGGGCGATGGGCAAACCGGTGCCGGGGCTTGATGTCGAGGTCCGTGACGAGGATGACCGGACCGTGCCGGCGGGCGAGGTCGGCGAGATGGTGGTTCGATTCTCCGCCGAGACCCCACGGCTCGGCGCGTTTTCCGGATATCTGAAAGACCAGGCGGCGACCGAGGCGGCTTGGCGCGGCGGTTGGTTCCATACCGGCGACAGTGTTCGCCAAGCCGAGGATGGCATGCTGCACTTCGTCGACCGCAAGAAGAACATCATCCGGCGTTCTGGCGAGAACATCGCCGCCGCCGAGGTTGAGGCGGTGCTCCAGACCCACGATGCGGTAACCCAGGTGGCGGTGCTGGCAGTGCCGGACGACACCCGTGAAGAGGAGGTGCTGGCCTGTATCGTCGCCGCGCCGGGTTCCGAGACGGGGGTGGCTCTGGCCCGAACTTTGTTCGATCACTGCTTTGAGCGCTTGGCCTATTTCAAACCACCGGGCTGGGTGATGTTCGTCGATGATCTACCGAAGACCGGCTCGCAGAAAATCCAGAAACATCGGATCTTCGAGCCTGGAGTCGATCCGGTGACGGCGCCGGGAATGATTGACTTTAGGGCGCTAAAACGACGGGGATAAAGAGCGATATGACCGACAGGACGCTTCTCGTAGTCGGCGCCACTGGCCTGCTTGGCCGTGCAGCCTTGGTGCATTTCAAGAATTTACCGGGTTGGCGGGTGCTTGGGATGTCGCGCCGAGCGCCGGATGTGGACGGCGTTACGCATTTGGCGGCTGACCTGATGGACCGGGCATCCGTCGAGCGTCATGGCGACGCCCTGTCGACGGTCACTCATGTTCTTTATACGGCCCTGTTCGAGATGGAGGACTTGGTCGGCGGCTGGCGGCACCGCGAGCAGATGCAAACCAATCTGGCGATGTTCCAGAATTTGCTTGAGCCTGTTGAGGCGCTTGCCGAGGGGCTCTGCCATATCAGCATTCTGCAGGGCACCAAGGCCTATGGCATCCATGTCGAGCCGATGCGGGCGCCGGCGCGGGAACGCTGGCCGCGCCATGAGCACGAGAACTTCTACTGGCTCCAGGAAGATCACTTAAAAGCGCGCCAGCAGGGTAAGCCCTGGAGCTATGCGATCTGGCGTCCGCAGGCGGTGTTTGGTCATGCGCTGGGCAGCCCGATGAATTTGGTCGGCGCCGTCGCGGTCTATGCCTCGATCTGCCGGGAGCAGGGCGTGCCCTGCCGCTATCCCGGCGGTGTCCCGGTTATTACCGAAGCGACGGATGCGCGTCTCGTTGCCCGCGCGGTCGAATGGGCCGCCGATAATGAGGCGGCGGCGAACCAGACCTTCAATATCACCAATGGCGAGGCGTTGATCTGGCCTCATCTATGGCCTTGGATTTGTGATTATTTCGGTGTCGAACAGGGCGACGCGGCGCCGCAATTGCTGACCGAGACAATGCCGGCGATGGAGCCGCTTTGGGCCGAGATGGTGCGAAAATACGATCTATTGCCGCATAGCCTTGCCACGTTGATCGGCGGCTCCTGGCAGTTTCTCGATCGCGCCACCCGGCCAAACGGTACCGCTGTTCCGCCTTCTTTGGTGTCGACCATCAAACTCCGTCAGGCCGGTTTTGCCGACTGCCTCGATAACGAGGAATCGCTGGGCTATTGGTTCGCCGAAATGCGGGACGCGCGGGTGCTGCCACGCTGGTAGCCGGGCCACCCTGGCCGGATCGCCCGTGAGATTAGCGAACCACGTCTCCCTGAATTTGGGTGCGCTGCATGCGCCTAGTGGCTTCATGATTGTCATGAATCGCCAAATGCTGGACACAGCGATTGTCCCAGAACGCTACCGACCCGGTTCGCCAGCGGAAACGGCAGGTGAATTCCGGTCGGCAGGAATGGTCATAGAGAAAGTTCAGCAGCGGTGCGCTCTCCTCGACCGTCAGGCCCTCGAAGTGGTGCACGTAGATCCCATTCAGGAACAGGCCTTTGCGACCGGTCTCGGGATGCGTGCGCACGACGGGATGGGCGCTCTCAGTCATCCGCCAATCGGCGTCCTCGCGTACCTTGGTGGCCCGCTGGGCGTTCAATCCCACGCCGGGGCCGGCCACCCGGGAATCATTGTGCACCGCCTTTAGTCCCGAAAGCATTTTCTTCATGCCGTCCGACAAGGTTTCGTAGGCCATGTATTGATTGGCGAAAAGCGTATCGCCGCCCCATTCCGGGGCCTCCAGCGCGAACAGGATCGCGGCCATCGGTGGGTTCGCCATCATCGTCGTATCGGCGTGCCAGGTCTCTCCGGCGGCGCGTATGTCGCCAGGTTTGCGGGTCAGATACACCATCTCGGCATTTTCTTGACCGAAGTTGAAATTCGGATGCACGAACAGCTCGCCGAATCGTTTGGTAAAGGCCTTGTGGCGTTCGATGTCGGTGATGTCCTGATCGCGGAAAAAGATTACCAGGTGGTCGAGCAACGCCTGGCGAATTTCAGCAATCGTCGCGTCGTCCAAATCCTCGGCGATATTCACGCCGCCGATCTCCGCGCCGACTGCCGTTGACAACGGTGTGACGGTGATCTTTTTGAAATCAGTCATGATCGTCTTTTCCTCTTATTCGGTCTCTTAATCCGCCGCGTGCTTGCCGACCGTCCAGCCTCGGTCCGCGAGGTTTTTGGCCGCGAAGGCCTTGGGAGCGTCCTCCAGATCGCTGGCGAAAGTATCGTTCCAACGGTTGAGCCAGCCGAACAGCGAGATCACCGAGACCATCTCGACGATCTGGCCCTGGGTGAAATGTTCTCGCAAGGCGTCGAAATGCGCCCGCGTCGTGGCGTTCGGCACTTCTCCGGCGGCGAGACCGAACTCGATCACTGCGCGCTCGGCATCGCCGAACAGCGGGCTGGCCCGATAATTAAGCAGGTCCTGAACCTTCTCGGTGGAGAGGCCTTTCTTGCCGCCATTGGCCGCCGTATGGGCCTGGCAATAGATGCAGCCCGCCGATGTGCTGACGGCATGCGCGGTGAGCCATTTGGTTTCCATGGGTAGCTCGGTCTCGGTGCGCATGATCGCGCCGATGAGGCCTCCGAAGGCGCGCAGGATGTCCGGCTTGTGCGCCATGATCCGCATACTCGTCGGCACATAGCCGCTG
>JAQBUJ010000490.1 GCA_027623845.1 Pseudomonadota bacterium | reverse complement strand
CAGCAGCAGCGCCTCGTCGATATGGTTGTCGGGCACCGGTAATTCGAAGGTCCGGGCCAGGCCGCGCGGCGTCGGCAAACAGAACTGCGCCGGGCGGGCAAAGGCGAAAAGCTCCAACAGATCATAGGCGGCGAAGCGGTCACAGCCCAGGCGTCTGGTGGCGGCGCGGGCATGGCAGACCAGCGGCGGCGTCTGGCGGGCGCGGGTCGTCGCCGCCTCGCGGGATAATTCCTCAACCTCGCCATCGCCGGAAATCCAGACGCAAAGCTTCGGCGCCGGCCACAGCACCGGCGGCGGCCAGGCGCTGGGAGAATTTTCGGGGAGCACAACCATCTTGCCGATGTAACAAGTCCAGCGCCGCTTTGCCAGAGCCCCGGTTGCGGGCATGATGGCGTCCGGGCATCGAGAGAGAAACCATGGACCAGACCGACATCGCGATCCTCGCCCTGTTGCAGGGGGACGGCGGCTTGCCGCAAGCCGAGATCGGCGCCCGTATCGGCCTGTCCGCCTCGGCGGTTAATGACCGGATAAAAGGGTTGCGCGCGCGCGGCGTGGTCTCTGGCAGCACGGTCATCGTCGATCCGGCCAAGGTCGGCCTGGGGGTGCTGGCGTTCATCTCGGTGCTGATCGACTGGAGCGCCCACAGCGCCGCCTTCGCCGCCGCCGTCGAGGCGATGCCGGAGGTGCTGGAATGCCACCATGTAACGGGTGATTGGTCCTATCTGCTAAAGGTCCGGACCCGCGACAACGACGCGCTGGAGGACCTGATCTCCAACCGCATCAAAGCCTTGCCCGGCGTCACCCGCAGCGAGACGGTATTTGCGCTGCGGACCGAGAAGGAAACCACGGTGCTACCGATCGGCTGAGGGTACTGGGGCGGGCTGCGCGTGACGTATCGCCTATCGTTTACCCCCATGCCGTCTCCCGCGCCACCCATCTACCCCGTCATCCCGCCGCAGGGCGGGACCCATTCCTCCGGCGGTTATGGGATGTCCGGTGTCGGATCGTTCTGCACCGGCGAGGCGATGATTACCGCATGCGGAATAGGCCCCGCCCTTCGGCGGGGAGACGGCGCTGAGCGAGGACGCGGTGACGGTGTTGTGAGGACGCGGTGACGGTGTTGAGGGGCGGCGGGTACGGTCTGCAGCGGCCACTTGATCCAGGTCAATGTCACGCTTGCGGCCGCTTGTTACGGTTCAATACAGGCGGATATTTCCGTAGAGGAGGTGAACAATGACCATCAAGACAATTTTGGTTCCGGTGTCCGGGCAGCCCGAGGATGAAGTGCTGCTTGAATCGGCGATTGCGGTCGCGCGGGCCAGTTCTTCGCATATCAATGTGTTGCATGCCGGAATGGATCCACGCCAGATCGCCGCCCGTCAGATGGGTGAGGGCATGGGGGCGTCCCAGGTCGAGGCGGTGGTGACGGCGGCGAACAAGGCCTATGACGATACCCGCGCCGTGGTGGTGAATATCTTCGAGGATTGGCGTTCCCGCCATGAAATAGCCATCGCTGATGGGGTGGATTTCGGCGCCGGCGCCGCCGAGGCGAGCGTGACCACGTCCTGGCTGGAGCCAAAGCAGGACCCGGCTGCGGCGGTCGCCAAGCTCGGTCGATTGGCCGACTTGGTCATTGTTTCGCGGCCCAAACCCAGTGGCCAGAACGAAAATGCGGTTGTTGAAGCGGCCTTGATGGAGACCGGGCGACCGGTTCTCATGGTGCCGCCGGGGGACCGCCATCCCCGGATGAACTGTATAGCGGTGGCCTGGAACGGCTCGCGAGAGGCCGCCAGAGCGGTGAGCCAGGCGATGCCGGTGCTGGAAACCGCGGATCGGGTATTGGTGCTTTCCGGGGTTACCTATACAGCCGCCGAAACCGACGTTGAATCGATTGCCAACACCATCGCCCGCCATGGGGTCAAGGTCGAAACCGTGAAGTTCTCGGCCAATGGCGGCAATCTGGCGGAAAAGCTACAGGCCGAAGCGCTGAGAGGCGGCGCCGATATGCTGGTGCTGGGCGCCTATAGTCATAGCCGTTTGCGGGAGCTCATCCTTGGTGGGGTAACCAAGGATATCCTGGCCACCTCGCATATGCCGATCATGTTCTCTCACTGACCGGCGGCTCAGGCCAACCGGCGGCGCTACGCGGGCGCGACTCAGGCCCAGACGGTCACCGTCTTGCCGCCGCACCCGCGTAAACTGCTGATGCTGTCTAGGCTGCCGCTTGTGTCGTCGTTGCTTTGGTCGCGGCGGTGAGCGCTTGGTCCAGGTCCTCCAGCAGGTCCTGCTCGTCCTCGAGTCCGGCGGAGATCCGCGCAAAACCCTCGGTGATGCCGAGCTTATCGCGATCTTCCTCGGCCATGGCGCGATGCGTGGTGGTGGCGGGATGGGTGATCAGGCTTTTGGCGTCGCCGAGATTATTGGAAATGTCGACGATCTGCAGGCTGTCCAGAAGCCGGAACGCCGCCGACTTGCCGCCGGCCACCTCGAACGACACAACGGTGCCGAAATCGCTCATCTGGGTCTTCGCCAAGGCGTGCTGCGGATGGCTTTCCAGTCCCGGATACAACACCTTGGTGACGGCGGGATGGGCTTCGAGAAACGTCGCCATCTTGGCCGCCGTGCGGCATTGCCGCTCAACCCGAAGATCAAGGGTTTCCAGGCCCTTGAGCAAGGTCCAGGCGTTGTAGGGGCTGAGCGCCGGACCGGTATGGCGGACATAGGGCAGCAGCGTGTCGTCGTAGAATTTCTGGTCGCACAGGATCGCTCCGCCAAGGCAGCGGCCCTGGCCGTCGATGTGCTTGGTGCCGGAATACACCGAGACATCGGCGCCGTATTGGATCGGCTGCTGCAACAAGGGCGTCGAGAACACATTGTCGACCACCACTTTGGCGCCGGCGGCATGGGCCAACTCGATCACCGCCGGCAGGTCGATGATTTCCAGGGTCGGGTTCGACGGGGTTTCGAAGAACACGCAGGCGGCACCGGCTTTTAGCGCGTCGCGCCACTGGTCGAGATCGGTGCCGTCGACCAGCACGGTCTCCACGCCAAACCGGGGCAGGATGTTGGTGACGACCTGGTGGCAGGAACCGAACAGCGCGCGCGAGGCGACCAACCGGTCCCCGGCCTTCAACTGGCACGCCAGCGCCGCATGGACGGCGGCCATGCCGCTGGCGGTGGCGAAGCAGGCGTCGGCGCCCTCCAGACCGGCCAGGCGGTCCTCGAACATGGTGACGGTCGGATTGCCATAGCGGGAATAGACATAGCCGTCTTCCTCGCCCTTGAAGCGGGCCTCGGCGGAACCGGCGCTTTCATAGACGAAGCCCGAGGTCAGAAACAGCGCCTCGCAGGTTTCGCCGAACTGGGAGCGTTGCAGGCCGCCGCGAACCAATTTGGTCGCGGTCCGCCAAGTCGAAGGGGTGTCGCTGGTCATCTCGTTCTCTCCTGAGAAGCAAATCTTGTTTTTCGATCCGGGCTTGCTCAGCCCGCTTAGCCCTGGGCCCAGGGCAGGCCGCTGGCGCGCC
>JAQBUJ010000489.1 GCA_027623845.1 Pseudomonadota bacterium | reverse complement strand
GGGACTATTCCGGGAAGGTGAAGCCGTGCGGCAGCAGACGTTCGATATCGACGACGTCGCAAAGCACGCCATCTTCGCCGGAATCGATCAGGATAAGCGCATCGTCGAGTGTAACGTCGGCTCCGGTAAACTCTCTGATCGCTTGGCGGCAGACGCCGCAGGGGCTGCGTTCGCTGAGCGGACCGCCCAGAGAATCGGTGGTTGAAACGGCAAGATACTTAATCCGGCGAAAGCCTTTGGCGACGGCGCCGAAAAGCGCGTTGCGTTCGCCGCAGACGGTGACGCCGTACGAGCTGTTCTCGACATTGGCGCCGCAATGCACCGCGCCGGACGGGTCGTCGGCCATGATCACGGCGGCGCCGACGTGAAAATGCGAGTGCGGCGCATGGGCCTTGGCGGCGGCGTTCCTTGCTTTGGTCAGCAATTCACTAAGCAGTTCTGCATCGATGGCGACATGTTTTTCCGGAATCCGGGTGCCCGGCACCCGCACGGCGCCGGCTGGGGTGTCGGTGATGTGATCCGGCACCTCGATTGCTGGCAGGACCAATGTGATCGTCTCACCCATCGCCCAATTCCTAGTTCTTGCCGTAGACCGTTCGAGGGTCAAAAACCTTCTCGGCCTCGGCGAATGAAAGCGCTGGGCTGCCTGCCGAGACGGCCTCACCCACGGGGATTGATCGATAGAAACAGGACTGATAGCCGACATGACAAGCGGCGCCGACCTGTTCCACCGTCATCCAGAGGGCATCCTGGTCGCAGTCGATTCGCAACTCGATCACCTTTTGAACGTGACCGCTGGTTGCTCCCTTGCGCCAAAGCTCGCCGCGCGATCGGCTCCAATAATGCGCCTCGCCGGTCTCGATCGTGCGGGCCAATGCGTCGGCGTTCATATAGGCGAACATCAAAACCGCACCGCCGTTTTTGTCGGTCACGACACAGGGCAGTAAGCCGTCGCTATCGAATTTCGGAGCGAGGGCGCTGCTTTCCTCGACCTCCTGGGCTGACCCACGGGCTGCGAAGAGGCTATCGGTGTGACTGCTGAGCGTGCTCACGGGTGATCTCCGCCTTGTTATCCCAGGCCTAGCTTGAATGTCTTATAGAGCCAGCATGGGAGGACCGGCAACTGACCCGCCGGTTCAGCGCACGCGCTCGGGCCGGCTGGATGGCTGATAGACCAGATCGCTGATAGGATAGTGGACGATGAGGGATTTAGCGTTCACCACTTTGTCCGCCGCCGCTACCGGCGTGCTTGGAACACCCGAGCCACTGGCCAAGGTGCGGCTTGGCCGAGCCATCGCGGCGATGTGGCGCGGTGGGTCGATCGGTGATGTGGGAAGCGCGTCGGCGCCCAATCGTCCGGCGCGCCCGGCGCGCCCGGCATTGCGGCTGCCGCGGGATCTGCCGAAACGCAAGATTTCCCGTGATTCCACCGGGCGCATCGCGCTTTTGCATGCGCTGGCGCATATCGAGCTGAACGCCATTGACCTTGCTTGGGACATGATTGCCCGGTTTGCCGGCGCCGACCTGCCGCGCGCCTTCTTCGATGATTGGGTTGGCGTTGCCGTCGAAGAGTCCGGTCATTTCGCGTTGTTGGATCAGCGGCTGGCGGCACTGGGCGCCGAATATTTGCCGGCTCATGACGGATTGTGGGCGGCCGCCGAGGCGACGGCGCATGATCTGCTGGCCCGGCTCGCCGTGGTTCCCTTGGTCCTGGAGGCCAGAGGTCTCGACGTTACCCCGGCGATGATCAGCCGCTTGCGGGCGGTCGACGATGCGCCAAGCGCTGATATCCTAGAGATCATCTATCGTGACGAAATCGGTCATGTGGCGGTTGGCAAGCGCTGGTTCGACCATGTCGTCGCGATCCGGGGCTTGCAGCCGGTGGCGACATGGCAGGATCTGGTGCGTCGGTATTTCAAGGGCGGTGTAAAGCCGCCATTCAACATCGCCGCGCGCGAGGCGGCGGGTTTTTCCGCTGCGTTCTATGGTCCACTCGGCGACGAGTTCTTGGCCCGAAAGGCGTCTTGAGCAATGAGCACCCTCGTCCATCATAGTTTCGAACGTCGCTTCCAGGCGCCGCGTCTCAAGGTTTGGCAGGCTTTGGCCGATACCGCGCGTTACAACGAGTCGGTCGGCCTGCCCAAGCACGACATCCGCGAGCAGCAGCAGGCGGACGGCTCGGTGCGTTTCTTCGCCACGGCCAAGATCGGCCCGGTCGCGCTGGCCTGGGAGGAAATTCCCCAGGAATGGGTGCATGGGCGGTGGTTTCGCCATCTCCGGCTGTTCAGTAAGGGGCCGCTGAAGAGTTTGCGCGCGATTGTGCAATTTGAGGATACGGAGACCGGCGGCACGCTCTGCCGGTATGCCCTGGAGGCGGCGCCGAATGGGTTGTTCGGCCGGGCGGTGCTCAAGCTGGGCTTCTTCAAGGCGGCGGAGCGGGACTTCAATACCGCCGCCGACCAAGTCGAGGTCTGGGCCCGGGGCGAGCGTCTCACCGCTTTCGAAAGCAAGCCGATCATTCCCGATGAGCAGCGCCAGACGCGCATTAACAATGCGGTCGTTCGGATCGAAGCGTCGCGTTATGGCCATGGTCTGGCGCAGCGGTTGGCGGATTGGTTGCTCTCGGCCCAAGAGATCGATCTGACGAGGATCCGGCCGCTTTACCTGTCGCGGTTATGGGAAGTGCCGGAACGCCACACTGTTGAGCTGTGCCTTGAGGCGGTGAAGGATGGGCTGCTGGAGAGCCGCTGGGATCTGCTCTGTCCGCGCTGCCGGGGCGCCAAGCTCTCGACCAGCGCCCTCGACGAGGTGCCGTCCGGGGCGCACTGCCCCTCCTGCAACATCGCCTATGACCGGGATTTCTCCAATAATATCGAGCTGACCTTTCAGCCGACCCCGAGCATTCGCCCGCTGGTCGATGGTGAATTTTGCCTGTTCGGGCCGATGACGACGCCGCATATCCAGGCGCAGATTTCGCTCGACGCCGGGGCGGCGGAGGAAATCGATCTTAGCCCCACGCCGGGCCCCTACCGGGCCAGGACCCTGGAGCCGGGCGGCGAGCATCATTTTGAATTTCCCGGCGGAGATTTCCCCGGCGTTGTGCTCGACCCGGAGGGGATGCAGCTTGCGTCAGCGCCATCCGAGCCGGGGCGCGTTCGGTTGGAAAACCAGACGGATCGCCGTCGTACGCTGATCATCGAGTCCCGCGACTGGGCCTCCGACGCGCTGACCGCACATCGGGCGACGACGACGCAAGCCTTCCGCGATTTGTTCTCGGACGCGGTGCTGAAAGCCGGTGACGAGGTCTCGATCGCTCAGGTGACATTGATGTTCACTGATCTGAAGGGCTCGACGGCGCTTTACGAGCATGTTGGCGACGCGCCGGCCTATGGGTTGGTGCGGGAACATTTCGAATTTCTAGCGAGCCTGGTGCGCGATCACGATGGCAGCGTGGTCAAGACCATCGGCGACGCGGTGATGGCGGCCTTCGCCGACCCGGCGGACGGGTTGTGCTGCGCCATCGCCAT
>JAQBUJ010000488.1 GCA_027623845.1 Pseudomonadota bacterium | reverse complement strand
ATCGCCTCGACCGAGACCTGCTCGTCCCGGAACACCGCCGTTAAATCCGCCAGCACGCCGGGGCGGTCAAAAACCGTCAACCGCAAATAATACGAGCCAGCCAGGGAATCGATCGGCGCCGCCGCTGACGCCTGAAGCGCGCTGCCGGGAACCCCGAATACCGGCGTCCGGCGCCCCGCTCCGATATCCACCAGATCGGCGATCACCGCCGAAGCCGTGGGCCCGCCACCGGCGCCGCGGCCATAGGAAAGCGTCGGACCGACCGAGCTTCCCTCCGCCGCAACAGCATTGAAGACACCGTCAACCTGGGCGATCTGCGCCGCCTTCGGCACCATGCAGGGGCGAACCCGCTGCTGCACCCCGCTCGCGGTCTGCTCGGCAATGCCCAGCAATTTGATGCGGTAGCCCAATTCCTCGGCAAATTCCAAATCGACCGGGGAGACGTGCCGGATGCCCTCTATATCGATTGCATCGAAATCAATCTCGGTGCCAAACGCGATGGCGGAGAGAATGGCCAGCTTGTGGGCCGCATCAACGCCGTCAATATCGAAAGCTGGATCAGCTTCAGCGTAACCAAGCTCCTGGGCATCGGCCAGCACATCGGCAAAGGGCCGGCCCGTCTCGCGCATCACCGTGAGGATATAATTGCAGGTTCCGTTCAGTATTCCGTAAACCCGCTCGATCCGGTTCGCCGACAATCCCTCACGCAGGGTTTTGATGATTGGAATGCCGCCGGCGACCGCCGATTCATAGGCCAACACCACGTCGTGTTTCTCGGCCATCCGGCCCAGAGCCGCCCCGTGGTGCGCGACCAAAGCCTTGTTGGCGGTCACCACGGACTTGCCCGCACCGAGCGCCGCTTCGACCAGATCCTTGGCGATCCCCTCGGAGCCGCCGATCAATTCGACGACGACCTCAACGTCATCGCGCGCCGCCAGGTCCAGGGCGTTGTCACACCAATCGATTCCGGCCAGATCAACCCCACGGTCACGGCCACGATCCCGCGCCGATACCGCGACCACCTCAATCGACCGACCGGTCCGCGCCGTCAATAACCCGGCGTTTTCCTTGAGGACACGGATGGTTTCCGCGCCGACGGTTCCCACACCCGCGATCGCGATCTTCATTACTTCACTCATGCCGGCCCGCTCCCTGGGCATATGAAACTTACGTCCTGGTAACACTAATGCCCGGTACCACTTATGCCCGGTAAAAATCACGCCGAGTGACGTGACACCCTGACCGTTGCCACGCCGTGACCCGTCAGAGCCTCCTGCAATCCACCCAGTGGAACGGACTTGCTTGATTAAGATTCCAGGAAAATCTCGGTTCTGCGGTTAGCGTGTTCGCCCGATGGCATGGCCTCGGAATAGAGCGGTTGAGTATCGCCTACGGCGTCAACAATCAACCGCTCCGCCGGCACCCCGTTTTTGATCAAGGCCGACGCGACGGCATTGGCCCGCAGAAGAGAGATGTTGAAGTTGGCGACGGTGTGGGCGAACGGATCCATGTCGCCGGTGCGCATGGACGCATGCCCGACAACCCGAATAAAGACCCCAGCATCCACCGCCTGGCGTGCCATTTTGGCAATTGCACCAAGATCCGACCGCGACAATCGCGCCGAACCGTGGCGGAAGTTGATCGTCCCGGCAACGCCGTCAAGGCTCTCGGAGCCAAATGACAGCATCGGCTGCTGGCCAGCATTGCCGGTCGCCGGCGGCGTGAGTTGCAGTATCGGCGCCGCCATAGAATCAGAGGTCGCCGCGCTGGTCATTTGCGGGGCGGTCATTTGCGGGGCGGCGGGAGGGGCCGCAGGAGGGGTCAGGGTAAATTTCGGCGGAACTTCCGGCGCTCGGGGCGTTGTCGCGTCGGCCCCCGCCATCGAACTGGCCGCATCGGCTTTGGCAGGCGCAGGATTAGCCAGCTTCGGGACCGAAGCCATTGATGTCGCGGGCCGCGCCTTGGCGACCCGGTTCGTCGGTGCGATGGCCTGCCGGCCACCTTTGTTCGATGACCGCGCCGCGTCGCCGGACAAAGCCGGAGCCGGCGCATTGGGCCAAAGGCTGGAGCGTTTGCCGACATAGGGACTTGAGGATATCCGGGCCTGCTGCGTTGTCGTCTTGGTTACTGTCGAGACCATCGTTTCGGTCATGACCTTACGGGCGGCCTTGGGCGCAGCAACCTGCGCGGCGGCTGTCGTAGCAGCCGCCGTTTTAGCGCCGCCGCTAGGGGCCGCGTCCGAATATTTCGCATTGGCGCGGTCGGCCACCAACTGATTCTTCAGTTGCCGGCGTTCCTCGGGGGTCGATAGCGGCGCCGGCTTCTCGGGAACGCTGCTCAAGTTCGGGAAACCGCCTGATTTTTTGCTGGCGCCGGCCGACTCGATCTTTGGCTCATCATCGGTAAACCATTCCCCGACCATGTCGGTGGTCGACTGGTACCATACCACCGGGTTCGCGTAGTCCGGCACTTCCGGCACATCCGGCAGGGAAGAACACGCCGTCAGCCCCATCACCAGGACCATCGCGCCCACACGGAATGTCCGGCGGCGCAATGCCGAGCGTGAACATTCCATCGTTTCCTCGATGCGTTCTTGCATCATCATCCCTGCCCTCTTCATGCTCTCAAGTCCCGGAACTCTTTAGCACATACCCTGCGCAAGACATAGATTTCGTTGAAGATCGCCCATTGATTTCACTCTTGTCGGTACCCTGGGATATATTGTTCGCACGTGCGAAAGTGACTTTCATTCCGCACCATCGACGCCTAAAACCGGATAAACTCTCTATCCAACGGTTTGGCGCCATTGCCGCCCAGATCGTTTGTCGGGAGTCTCGTCCCGAGGGAGACCATCATGGCCAAGGATAGTTCACCAGCCGAGCCGCCGGATCCGGACCAGATCTCTGCAATGATCCGTGACATCGGCGAACAGAGCCAACGTCTGGTTCAGGACTTCCTTGAACGGCAAGGAACCGAGGCCTCAGCCGGCCAGCCCGACCCAATGAATATCGGCGCGGCGTTTCTGGAACTGGGCCAGCACATGATCGCCGACCCATCCAAGGTCGCCACGGCGCAAGCGGCGCTGTGGCAAGGCTATATGGATCTATGGCAGGCGACCGCCGCGCGCCTGCTGGGCGGCGCCGAGCCGGCGGTGGTCGAGCCGGCCAGCGATGATCGCCGCTTCAAAGACCCGGATTGGCAGGAAAATCTGGTCTTCGACTATATCAAGCAAAGCTATTTGATGACCGCCCGCTGGATGCAGGAGACCGTGCATGACGTCGAGGGTCTCGACGACAAAACCGCACAAAAGGTCGATTTCCACACCCGGCAGTTCGTCGATGCGATGGCCCCCAGCAATTTTCTGATGACCAACCCGCAGGTGTTACGGGCAACAGCGGAGTCCGGCGGTGAAAATCTGCTGAAAGGCCTGAAGAACCTGCTCGACGACCTGGAAAGAGGCAAAGGCCAACTATCGATCAAGATGACCGATACCGACGCCTTTCAGGTCGGCGGGAACATCGCCACGACACCCGGCAAGGT
>JAQBUJ010000487.1 GCA_027623845.1 Pseudomonadota bacterium | reverse complement strand
CGGCGGTCGAGCATCCATTTCTGGAAAACGTCTCGGCGACCAAGGCCTTTAGCGGCTCAACCTGAACATAGACTGAGCCATTGTCATCGTGGCGGACCGGGGGCATGCAACAATTCTCCGTTCTTCGGGCAACATTTCCCCGTTTGTCGGGGCGGGTTTAGGAGCGCACGGCGGCGACTTGGCTGGAGACGATTTGCGTCAGCAGCCGGACGTCGTTGGACAGCGAGGCGAACTCAAAGCCGGTGGCGTACATCTGCTTGATATAGGCCGGGTCCATGCAATGCAGACCAGCCCGGATGCCGGCCTTCTTGGCGATCGCCAGGACATGTTGGATGGCGTCGTAGACCTTGCCGGGCTTGCGGTCCAGGCCGGGCCCTTCACCCATCGAGATCGCCAGGTCGCTTGGCCCGACATAGATGCCGGTAAGGCCGGGGGTGTTGCAGATCTCTTCGGCGTTTGCGACGGCCTGCTCGGTCTCGATCATGGCCATGCTGATAATCTGTTTATTGGCCTGGTTGTGATAGTCCGGGTAGATGATGCCGGCACGGACCGGGCCGGAACTGCGATAGCCGTCCGGGGCGTAGCGGGTGGCGCCGACGAAGGCCTCGGCCTCGGCGCGGGTGTTGATCATTGGACAGATGATGCCCAGCGCACCGGCGTCCAGCAGCTTCATGATGATGCCGGCCTCAAGCCAGGGCACCCGGCATAGCATGGTCGCGTCGCCAGCGCTCATCGCCTGCATCATCGGCACCGCGATCGAGTAATCGGTCAGGCCGTGCTGTAGATCAATGGTGATCGAGTCGAAATCCTGCTTCGACATGATTTCGGCGGAAAACGTGCTGGGAATACCGAGCCAGCCATTGAGGGCTGGCTTGCCGGCGTTCCAGGTGTCGCGAAGGCGGTTTTTCATCGGGTTTCTCCCAGGGAAGCCTTATCGGGTCAGGACTTGAGGACTTGGGTGTTGACGACGCATTCCGGATCGGGCCGGCCGTCGAACACCCGCAAGACGTTGTCGACCGTCTGGGTGGCCATGCGCTCCATGGACTCCACTGTCACGCCGGCGATATGCGGGCTGAGGACCAGCTTTTCCGGCGAAATCGTGAACAACGGATGATCGGCCGGGGACGGCTCGTCCAGCAGCACATCCAGCCCGGCGGAACGGATCTCGCCCGTGGTCAGCGCGGTATAAAGCGCCGCCTCGTCGATGATCCCACCACGCGCGCAGTTGACGATGATCGCCGAGGATTTCATCGCCTTGAACTGTGCATCACTGAACATATTGGTGGTCTCGGCGGTCTTCATGCAATGGACCAGCACTGCATCCATGTCGCCGAGCGCCGCGTTGTAATCCGAGATCGGCTCGGCTCCGCCAGCGCGGATCACCGCGTCGTCGACATAGGGGTCGTAGGCGAAGACCTTCATATCGAAACCATTGGCCCGCTTGGCGACCTTACTGCCGATTCGTCCAAAGCCGACAATCAAAAGGTTCTTGCCCTCAAGGTCCACGCCGCGCACCGGATACCGCTCCGCCCAATCGTTCTTGCGGGTAATCGGGTCGTAGAACGACACTTCCTTGGCCAGGGTCAGCAGGAAGGCCATTGCCTGCTCAGCCACCGAGATCATGTTGGAATGAATGGCGATGCAGAGCGGGATGCCGCGAGCATTCAAGGTATTGAGATCAACCGCGTCATAGCCGACGCCATGGCGTGAGACGACCATCAAGTCGGGGGCGGCGTCCATGATGCGTTTGGTGATTCTCGCGCCCCGCACGGTCATCCCATGCACATCCTTGGCCGCCTCGGCGATTACGTCTTCGTCCAGCGAATTGACCACGACGATCTCGACATCGTCGCGCGCCTCAAGCATCGCCATGCCGGCGGGGTGCAGCTGCTGAATGACCAGGACGCGTTTCTTATTGGTGTTGGTTGTGTCGGACATTTGCGGGCCCTCAGTGAATTTCGGCCGAGTCGGCCATGGCTTTTTTCAGGATTTCAATATTGAAGCCCGGCGCCCGTGCAACGTCGAGGATCACCGCCTCGCGTCGGGTCAGCAGATCGATCGCCGCCGGTAGTTCCTTGACGCATTGCGCCGGGACCACGACCGCGCCGTGGCGATCGGCATGGATGATGTCGTCGGGTTTAACGGCCATGCCGAAGACATTGACCTCGCATTCGATCGCCACCAGATGCACCCAGGCATGGCTTGGCGCGATCTTGCCGCCAAGCAACTGAAAGCCTGGCGCGCAGGCGTCGATATCGCGGAATGAACCATTGGTCACGACGCCGAGGCAGCCGAGCCCCTTGTGGATCGAGGTGTTGACCTCGCCCCAGAAGGCGCCGAAACCGGCGATCGGATCGATATCCTGGATGACACTGATCGAGGGGGCTGGGTCGGCGGCGATGGTCTCGTAATAACGCGCCCGCATCTGACGAATCGCGTCGGGTGACCCTTCGGCCGGCGTCATCGAGCGGATCATCGCCGTGCGGGCATAGCCAACGACCGGCGGCAGGTTGACATCGAAGCACTGCATATGCTCGACGGTGAAGCTCTTGACCCGGTACTCAGCGCTTAGATGTTCCAGACCATTGCAGATCGTCGGCGTATCCCATTCGGCGAGCTTTTGAAGGTCGGCCGGTGTCAGCGTTACATCACCCATGAATGGGGTCCCCCTCGGACGTGGTTGATCGATTATTCCGCACAGATTTCGCCAGACAGTAGCAAGCCGCAAGGGCAAAGCGTTAGAAGTGAATCTCTACGCCGCTGGTCAAATCACGGCTCCGATGTTTGGATTGACGAGGCGGTCGGTGAGCCAATGCCGGTGGGCCAATGCCGGTGGGAGAGCGCGATGACAGAAGAACCCCTGGATATCGTCTGCCTGGGCGAGACGATGGTCGAGTTCACCCGGATCGAGGATCCCGAGGGGCGGGCGATCTATCTGCAAGGTTTTGGCGGTGATACCTCGAATTGCGCTATCGCCGCGGCGAGACAGGGCGCGCGGGTCGGCTATGTGACCGCGCTGGGGGCTGATCGGTTCGGTGATATGTACATGGATCTCTGGCAGGGTGAGGGGATCGACACCTCGGGGGTGGCTCGAGACCCAGCGGCGCCGACGGCGGCTTACTTCATCGAACCGGTCGCCGAAGGCCGGGATTATACCTATTACCGCAAGGGCTCGGCGGCGAGCCGAATGACCCCGGACAGTTTGCCCCGGCAAACCATCGCGCGCGCCCGGTATCTGCAAACCTCGGCGATCAATCAGGCGATCAGCCAGAGCGCCCGAGAGGCCACGGCCTTGGCCTGCAAACTGGCCCGCGAGGTCGGCGCCAAGGTCGCTTATGACACCAATTTACGGCTCAACCTGTGGAGCCTCGAGCAAGCCCGCGCGGTGATACACGAGACCGCCGGTCAGGCCGACATCCTGCTGCCCAGTCTCGATGAAGCCCGGGTCCTGACGGGATTGAAGGCGCCGGAGGAGATCATCGCGTTCTATCTCGGCTTCGGCCCTGAGGTGCTGGCGCTGAAATGCGGCGAGGCCGGGGC
>JAQBUJ010000486.1 GCA_027623845.1 Pseudomonadota bacterium | reverse complement strand
CAAAAGGATCTCGAGGGATTCAGACTGCTCAATTCATGTCACGCGAAAATTCACCCGATTGCCCTGCGCTCCGCCGCAAGTCCGTGACGCGAGGTGGCGATCGGTGTACATCCAAGCTTCGATCCTTGCCTCGGCTGCAAACGACCACAAATGATCCCCATCCATGACATTTGAACGCCGCGTTCTCATCGCGATGTGTGCGCTGATCTTCGCCAATCAGCTCGGCTTCGGCGCCATGGTGCCGTCATTGCCGCTTTATGCCGAAAGTTTCGGGGTCTCGGCGACGGCGATTGGCATGGCGATCGCGGTTTACGGCCTGGCGCGGTTTGCCCTGGCGATGCCGTCGGGATAGCTTTCGGACCATTGGGGACGCCAGCCGGCGCTCGCCATCGGCGGCGTATTGTCCGCCTCCGGCAATTTTTGGAGCGTCTTCGCCGACGCCTATCCAGAATTCATGCTGGCCCGCTTCGTGGCCGGCGCCGGCGCTGGAATGGTGGTCACCACCGGGGCCGTGGTGCTGGCCGATATCACCACCCCGGAGCGCCGGGGCCGGATTATTTCGATCTATCAGGGCTCGTTCATCTTCGCCGTTGGCATCGGGCCGTTACCCGGCGGTCTGCTGGCGGAACTCTACGGGCTCTCGGCGCCGTTTTGGTTTTGTGGCGGGGCCAGCATAATCGCCAGCATCGTCGCGCTGTTCGCGGTCAAGGAAACCCGACATCTGGCCCGCGCCAAGGAGAGCAAGGACGGTGTCAGGCCGAGTTTCGCCGCGCAGATCCGATTGCTTTCACAGAACACCGGCTTCGTTCTGGTCAGCGGTATCGCGCTGATCAATGCGCTTACCCGGACCGGTGGATTGTTCAACATCATCCCGATTATCGGCAGCTTCAAACTTGGTCTTTCGGTCGCCGAAATCGGCTTTGGCATGGCCCTGGGCAGCATCCTTGGGCTGGCGGCGACCTATCCTTCGGGGATGATCGCCGATCGCTGGGGCCGCAAGACGGTGATCGTGCCGGTGACCCTAATGACCGGCGCATCATTTTTGTTATTCTTGGTGGCCGACGATTTGACGACCTTCGCCGGCGCCTATGTTCTGTGGGGCGTCGCCTCATCGATTGGCGGCTCGGCGCCAGCGGCTTATGCCGCCGACTCGGCGCCGCCGGGGATGAACGCCTCAGCGATGAGCATGTTTCGCATGCTCGGTGATATCGGCTACGTCATCGGCCCGATTGCGCTCGGTTTCATCGTCGATGTGCAGGGACCGGACACCGCCCTTATTTTGTGCACCGTTTTGCTGGTGTTGATCGCCGCCGCCTTCGCCAAGTTCGCCCCGGAGACCTATCGGGCGGTTTAGAGCCCCGGCGGGGGGTGCAATCGCCTGGAGCGCTCCAGGCTAAGGCGATAGGATCTCTCGACGATTACCCGCGAAACACAAATTCCAAGACCACAAGGCCTGAGATGAGAGGAAAAATTCATGGCGGAACTTCAGGATAAAGGCGCGGGCGGACCGGCGATCCGACTGAACCCGGCGGATAACGTCGCGGTGGCGTTGAAGGAGATCGCCACCGGCACGACAATCCCGGGCAGCAATGTGGTGACCCGCGAGATCGTGCCGCCGGGCTATAAACTGGCGATGCGCGACATCACCCAAGGCGAGCCGATCCTGAAATACAACGTGACCGTCGGTTTCGCCAAATCGGACCTGATGGCCGGCACCATGCTGCACAATCACAATGTCGAGTTTCGCGAGTTTCAGCGCGATTATCGCTATGGCGAGGATTTCAAACCCGTCGACATGCTGCCGGAGGCGCAACGCGCCAGCTTCCAGGGATACAAGCGCGCCGATGGGCGCGCCGGCACCCGCAACTTCGTCGCCATCGTCTCGACGGTGAATTGCTCAGCCACCGTGGTTCACGCCATCGCCGACCATTTCACCAAAGACCGTCTGGCCAAATACCCGAATGTCGATGGCGTCGCCGCCTTCAGCCATCATTCCGGCTGCGGCATGGAGATGACCGGCGAGCCGATGGACCTGCTACATCGCACCCTCGCCGGCTATATCCGCCATCCGAACGTCGCCGCCAGTCTGGTGGTCGGGCTGGGCTGTGAGCGCTGTCAGATCGGCGGGCTGTTCCAGACCCAAAACCTGGAGCCGAACAAAGCGCTCCGCACCCTGGTGATGCAGGAGACCGGGGGCACCAGACAGACCATCGCCCGCGGCATCGCCATCGTCGAAGAGCTGCTGGAGCAGGCCAATACCGCCACCCGCGAGACGGTTTCGGCAAGCCATATCATGGTCGGCCTACAATGCGGCGGCTCGGACGGTTTTTCCTCGATCACCGCCAATCCGGCGCTTGGCAAGGCGGTCGACATTCTGGCCCGCCACGGCGGCACCGGCGTGCTGTCGGAAACCCCGGAGATCTACGGCGTCGAACACACCCTGACGGCGCGCGCCGCGACGGTGGAGATCGGCGAGAAACTGATTGAGCGGATTCGCTGGTGGAAGGATGAATACGCGGTCGGCCGGGACGTACAGATCAATGGCGTGATCAGCCCCGGCAACCAGCATGGCGGCCTCGCCAACATCCTGGAAAAGTCGCTGGGTTCGGCGATGAAGGGCGGCACCGGCCCGTTGATGGAGGTGTTCAAATACGCCGAGCCGGTGACCACCAACGGCTTTGTGTTCATGGATACGCCGGGCTTCGATCCGGTTTCCGCGACCGGGCAGATCGCCGGCGGCGCCAATATGGTGGCGTTCACCACCGGTCGGGGTTCGTGCTTTGGGGCCAAGCCGAGCCCGTCGATCAAGCTCGCCACCAACACCGCGATGTTCAAGCGCATGGAAGAGGACATGGACATCAATTGCGGCGCCATCCTCGATGGCGAGGCGGATATGGAGGCAATGGGTCAGCGGATTTTCGAATATTTCCTCTACGTCGCCTCCGGTGGTGAGACCAAAAGCGAAATGCTCGACCTCGGCCGGCATGAATTCGTTCCCTGGAACATCGGCATCACCGGCTGACACACGGTCGCAAGATTGACGACATAGACGGAGCAGAAGCATGCTACTTGCGGTTGTTGGCGCCGGGTGAGGTTTTTATCGGACAACAGCGGGCGATCACGCGCCGGACAACCGGCCCCATTTCAACAAATTTCATCCGTCGCCCTGGCGACCCCCACTTCCGTGAGGGCAGGCCTTAGGGCCGAAGCCTGAGGCTTCTGGGCGGCGCGAATGGCAACAAATTGCGCCTATTGCTCGCCCGTCGGTCACAATGAACGGGCTCAGGCGTGGGTCCTGCCGTTCGCCAGGACGACGGGTGAGGTTTTTTTATCGAACGACAGTGGGGGATCGCGCGCCAGACAACCGGGCCCATTTCAACAAGTTTCATCCGTCGCCCTGGCGGAAGGCAGGGCCGAGGCCTGAGGATTTTCAGCGGCGCGAATGGCAACAAATTGCGCCTATTGCTCGCCCATCGCTCCCGTTGAACGGGCTCAGGCGTGGGTCTTGAGGCCTGCCCTCACGGAAGTGGGGGTCGCCAGGACGACGGGTGA
>JAQBUJ010000485.1 GCA_027623845.1 Pseudomonadota bacterium | reverse complement strand
CTGGATAGACCTCGACGAGCGCCTCGGCTTCCGATCCGACCTAGGAATTTCCTACCCCAACAGCGTTGGGGCAATCGGCTATATCAAAGACGGTAAGATCGTCATGGACCAGTCGGGCGACATCGGCGCAATGTTCGAAGATGGCCTAAGATTGCACGACGCCGTTCACGGGAAGTTTGACAACCGTTTGCACGTCCACCTATCGCCGCACGGACCTGATACCGTTCCCGAGGAGATTTTGCGGGCAACACGCGCGGAGTGCGATCGCCGCGGGATTAACGCCAATCTGCATCTTGCCCAGCATCTGAACGAGCGAAAGACGATCGCCGACAAGACGGGCGGCAAGACGTCGATCGAATATCTCCACGATATCGGTTTTCTCGGCCCCCATGTTATGGGCATGCACGTTACGTTCATCGAAGACCGTGACATTCCGATTCTTGCCAAAACCAAGACCAACGTGGTGCATGGCTCCTATCGCAAGGCGAAGGAAGCGTTGGTCGGACCCTTTTGGGAATACATTGCTGGCGGCGTCAATGTTGCCATCGCGACCGACTCCTTTTCGCATGATTTGATCCAAGACCTTAGGTTTGCCGCGATGCTAGGCAAAATCCGTCAAAAGGACGTCGGTCGTCCCACCGCCAGCCACGTTCTAACGTGCGCAACCGCGGGGGCGGCAAAGGCGATGAACCGTAAGGATCTCGGCCACTTGAACCCAGGTGCGCGGGGCGATGTCGCGGTCATCGACATCTCAACGCCTTTCAACTCTCCGGTTTACAACCCCTTGCGATCGCTGGTCTACTACTCGAATGCTCGCGATATTCGCTGGACTTTGGTGGACGGCAAGCCTGTGACCAAAGACGGGCGCGTACTCGCATCGGACGTCGACGCCGTTGGCAGGCGCGCTCGTCAGGCGACCCAGAAGCTCTGGGACCTTGCCGAAGCTGACGGATTGTTGCCAATGGACCGGTACAAGATGTCTAGTCACACGCATTGAGAGCTTGGTTTCGGGATTATTAATAATCATCAAAATGGGAGGAAGAAACATGAGCAGATTGAAGTCGACCTTATGGGGATCGATGCTGGCGGTGGTGGCAGCCGTCGGGCTAATTGTCGCTAATCCCGCTGCCGCGCAATCGGAGGCGAATCTTTACGAAAAAGCCAAGTCGGAAAAGGACCTGTCGCTCTATACCGATATGCAGATTGTCGTCGTGCAGGCACTGATTGACGGTTTCAAGGCGAAGTATCCGGGCGTCGACGTCGACTATTTTCGCGCTGGCTCCGGCCCAGTGACGCAGCGATTCGAGACCGAGAGCGCGGCTGGCCGACATCAAGCGGATATCGTAACCCTCACCGACCGCCAGTCGAAACTTCTGGCTGCGAAAGGCCTCACCGCGCCATACCGGTCGCGCCACCTAGACAAGTACCCGGCTGAACTCCACGCGCCTAACAACGCTTGGAATACGTACGGCACCGTTCAACTCGGGATCGCTTGGAATACTGACCTCGTCAAAGACGCCGATGCACCGAAGAGCTTTCAGGCACTTCTGGAACCGAAGTGGAAAGGCAAACTCGGGATGCAAGACCCACTCCAGGGCGGCGGCGCTGGCATCTGGGTAGCCACCATGTACGGCCTCTGGGGCGAGCAGGAATGGACGAGCTTCATGTCCAAGCTCGGCGCGCAGAAACTCCGCTACGCAGGCTACCTCGAGGTTCGGGATATGCTGGCCGGCGGCGAGATCGAAGTTCAGCTTGTCGCCTATCCTGCTTTCACCCAACCTGTCATCGACAAGGGCGCACCGATCAAGTGGGCGTTGATCGATCCGGCGTTGTTCACTGGTTTGACGCTCAACCTGTCGAAAAACGCGCCGCACCCCAATGCGGCGAAGCTCTTCATCGACTATGTCGTTTCTGAGGAAGGCCAGGGAATCTTAGCGGCTAACTCGCAGGTACCAGCTTTGCCCCAAGCCCTCCCGGATATCTACAAATCGATCAGTTCGGTAAAGCTTGTGCCTCAAGCCCACGAACTGGAATCTGAGAAAGCCGACTACTTCCGCGCCAAAATTCAGGAATACCTCGTCAGATAGGCGGAAGATATTGGTCGCATACGGCGCGGGGCATGTTCCCGCGCCGTATGTCTTTTAGGGCATTGCCATGGTCACCCTGGTCGCGGAAAACCTGCGAAAAACGTATGGACGAACCGTCGCCGTCGACTCGGTTTCCTTTGAGATTCCGGAAGGAGCGCTTGTCACCTTCCTCGGCCCGTCCGGCTGCGGAAAGACGACCACCCTTCGAATGGTCGCTGGCCTGGAGAAACCAGACTCCGGCTTAATCAAGCTCGGCGCGGATGTCGTCTACGACAGCGCTTCGGGCGTTGCGGTGCCAGCGGAGCGTCGCGAGATCGGCATGGTGTTCCAGTCTTATGCCATCTGGCCCCATATGACCGTCGCCAACAATGTCGCCTTTCCTCTGAAGATTCGACGCATGCCGTCAAGCGACATCGCGCGGTTGGTCACCGATGCGCTCAAGTTGGTGCAGTTGGACGCGTATGCCGACCGCTACCCGTCGCAGCTCTCCGGCGGTCAGCAGCAACGTGTCGCCCTCGCCCGCGCGATCGTTTTTCAACCGCGCATCCTTTTGCTCGACGAACCACTATCTAACCTGGATGCAAAGCTTCGCGAGGAGATGCGGGGGGAGATTCGCGATCTCCAGCTGCGTCTCGGCATCACAACTCTATTCGTGACGCACGACCAGGACGAAGCTCTTTCGCTGAGTGATCTGGTCGCGGTGATGCACGAGGGACGAATCGTACAGGTCGGCGGCCCACGCGAAATTTATGAACATCCGAAGACGCGCTTCGTTGCCAACTTCGTGGGATGGACAAACTTCCTGTCTGCGGAACTAATCGATCGGAAGACGGCCCGGGTTCAAGGAAAAAAATTCGAGGTCGCCGGCAAGGACCTCAACCCCGGCGGCGCCGTCCACCTTGCGATTCGGCCCGAGGACGTGCTCGTTGAAGAGAATCAGACAAGCATCTCAAATGTTTTGGACGGCCGGGTCAGAACGAGCATGTTCATGGGCTCCTATACCGTCGTCGAGATCGAGGTAGACGGCTCGCTTTTGATCGCCCACGCGCCGCCGCAAACCAATCTTAGACGCGGCGATTCCGTGAGGGCGCTGCTTCCGCGCGACCGTCTGCTCGTTCTGTCGGCTTGAAGCCATGGCAAACGTTGAGGCGGCGCGTTCTTCCTTTCTGTTAAGCGGCCGCCCGGTTCTGATTGGCACCGGTCTCCTCGTCGCCTTCCTCGCGCTCTATCCCATCAGCTGGCTTATCTTCGGCAGTTTCCGCACAGGAACCCCACTGGAAGCGGGCGTGTGGACATTAGAGAACTACATCAAGGCCTATTCCGACCGGAACATCCTCAAAACCATCGGCAACACGTTGATCTTCGCGGGCGGTCAGACGATTGGCGCCGTCGGCCTCGGCTCAATACTCGCCTGGATCGTGACGCGTACAGATACCCCGGGACGGACCACTTTTGAATTTCTCACCCTGGTCC
>JAQBUJ010000484.1 GCA_027623845.1 Pseudomonadota bacterium | reverse complement strand
GCCCATGCGGCGAAAAGCTGGTCGAATTTTCACCCCCATCCTGATTTTCACCTCCATCCTGCTGGGAAGCCTCGCGTTTTTGGCCAGCGCCAGCGCTATGGAAAATGGGCGTAAATCCGGCGCTTTGAGCTATTCCGCCTATTACGGCGGCCTTTCCGCAGTCCAGGTCGACGCACGGATCAATATCACTCCCAACGGTTATGAGATCACCACCAAGGGCCGCTCGACCGGGTTTCTCGACTTTCTGTTCCCGTTCTCCTCCCACGTTTTGGGGACTGGCCGGTTTGGCGGCAAAGGCGCGTTTGACGACAAAGCGCAGGCTCGACATTTAGCTCTTCAGTCAACATTTCGCGGCCGCACACGGGTCATCGAAATCGGCTCGCAAACAGACGGCGACGTGACGCTTTCAATCACGCCGCCGATCCCTCTGGATGAGCGCGACCCGGTCCCTCGGGAACTGCAAGCCGGCACCCTTGATCCGATCGCCGCCTTGGTCGCCGCTGCGACCCAACCGTCAGCCCAGGCCGCCTGTTCCGGCACGCTGCGGATTTTCAATGGCAAGACCCGCACCGATGTCAGCCTCGTCCATCTCGGCGCGGAGACCCTGGCGGCTAACCGCTTTTCGGTCTTCTCCGGATTGGCCGAGAAATGCGAAGCCCGGTACAAAACACTGGCCGGCGGCTACAAAAAATCCTGGTTCGGCAGCGATGGTCCGCCGCCGGTGATCACTTTTTGGATCGCCCGGATCGACAATGCCGATTTCTGGACGCCGGTGCGGGTAGAAGCCGAAACCGAACTGGCCAAGGTGCTGATCCATTTGACGTCGGTGCAGATCGGGCCAAGCACCACGATCGTGCAGCGCTGAACACGGCCCGCCCTCGACGACCTCGGCCCTGATCAAACGGAAACGCGCTACCCCCTTGTTCGATCTTGATATCCCGCCACTCCTCGGCTGGGAATACGTGAATCTTTGACGATCAGGCGTCCGTTCCTTTCGGCCGGCGCGATTTCGAGATTCAATTGTCTCCCGCTGAAACAATACAGGCCGGACCCTCAGCCAGGATAACGACCAATGTCCAAGTGCCGGACTGAGAGCGATAAAACTCGACCTGACGGCCCAGCGCATCGCTCGCCGAGGCGGAAAGCGTTTCGGAAAACCGCTCTTGGAGATGTTTGGCCAGCGCCCCATGGTCGCCGCATTGAATGGTCGCCGCCTCGGCCGGGTTCGATACGATGAGCGCACCAACCACCAGCGCCGCTAAGAGCAGGTTTCGATTTTGCATGATCTATTCCAATCGGCAAGAAGTGCAGGACGCCAGCGCCAAAAGCCTGATGCCCGGCTGAGATTGGGCACCGGGCCGGGCTTCAAGATGGAACGGGGCATCAGGATGGGATTGATGAGGCCGGTCATTCGACCGCTCCGGGCACCGTGATAACCGCCACCTCGCCTTCCTGACGACAGAGCTTGTTGTACGCCGTCGCCGTCTGGTCCGAGACGCCATAGCGGCGCTTGACGGAGCCGACAGAGGCGGCCTGGCACAAGAACCATTCGGCGTTTTCCAGCCCGGTGTCATAGGCCGTGGCGCCTCGGGTAGCGATCTGTCCACGGGCCATGTCGCCGAACGGGGTTTGACCGCAGGCCGACAGAATCAAGACGAGCGCCAGCGCGCCCGCGATACGCAGGTGTTTCATGATGTGGTTCTCCATTGAAAAAGCCGCCTCGGGTGAAGCGGCTGGTGGTGTATATGTGTATGTGCTTGACATGAGGTCGTGACTCAGCGTGTCGTCACCGCATGAAAGCTTTTTTCTCCCAAACTTGGTCCGGCGTCTCCGCTATCGCGACCTCGCCCTATGTGCGCTGGCTTTGGTCCGCTTGGGTTCGATATCCAGTGCTCGCTATAGGCTTAGGCTATGCGGTGACCTGGGTGCTGGAATACTACGGCTTCATCGAAGCAACGATGTTCCACCGACAAACCGACCGCGTGAACTACGTGGCTGGTGGACGAAACCTTGCATTGATATACGCCGCAATGGTCGTGGGGCCACTAGGATTACTGCTCGCGATCGAACGCTCGGTCACCGCGAAACGCCAGGCAGAAACCGCCGAACGGGGAGAACGCAACAGTCGCTTTCAGTCGGGCGCCGGCATGCTCGGCGATGAAACCTTGGCTGTTCGGCTTGGGGGCATCTATTCGCTAAGGGCCCTGGCCGAAAACGACCCCAAGACCTATCTGCACACGATAACGGATCTGTTTTGCGCCATCGTCCGCAACCCACCGCACGACGTAGAGAGACCAGCCGATCCCGAAAAAGAGATGAGCCAGGAAACCGGCGAGCTAAGTGAAAGCGAAGCAGCCAAACCGCCTCCCGTGGTTAGACAAGATCTCCAAGCTATCATAACGATTCTGGGATCAAAGGCGTGGGCGACCTCGATGGAGCGTTACGAGGTGCCACGAGGCGCTCTTGACCTTCGATCAGCGGTGTTGCCCCGCGCCAACCTGAGCGGCGCCAACCTGATCCGCGCCGACCTGCGCGGTGCCTACCTGAGCGATGCCGACCTGATCCGTGCCAACCTGAGCGATGCCGACCTGATCGGTGCCAACCTGTTCGATGCCGACCTGATCGGTGCCAACCTGATCGGTGCCGACCTGATCGGTGCCAAGCTGTTCGATGCCAACCTGCGCGGTGCCAGAGATCTCACGCAAGGCCAATACAATTCCACCAAAGGCACGCCCGTCTTGCTCCCCGACGACATCAACCCCGATAAAAGTACCCCCACCGAATAGGGGGTTGTTGGAATGAGTGCGGCCGGAACACCAAGCGCCCAACAAACAGGGCTTAGATCAAATTTTCCACAATCCCGTTAGGGTTTTTTCAACATCCGAACAGGTCGGGGTTTTGCGTAGCGGGAATATACCGGGTTACAGATTTGACAGAATAAGCAACGTTCAACCAAATTTTTGACGCTTCATCCCAATTCTGATGTATGTCCAAAATGCATTCGATCGCGTCGCCATTACCTATTGTGTAGACACGGCGCAAAAGGTCAGCAATGAAGACCGGGTCTTCAATCGTCGCAGATATCTTTACGCCATTCCAAACAAAATCCCACTTCCTTCTTTGATCAGAGAACACCGCCTTAACGATGCTTAAAACAGCGACCTCTGACTTTGTTCGGCTGTTTGGCTCTGATATCAAAGCTTCTGATAACTCGCGAACACGCGGGAAATCGCTTCGGGGGATATCGATCATCGGCGATTCATCTAGCACGGTTCGAGCGACGCCTATCGAAGCAACGCTTTCATCCCGCTCAACCGCCTCGATCGTTGATCCAATCTTTTCGCGCAATTTTTCTGGATTAGGTAATTTGCGGCCTTGTTCATATGCCTCACGCGGCACAATGATCCGGTCGCGCCCTCTTTCGATGATCACGTGATCTTCTGAGACGGTGACGTTGAGATCATCATTAGCTACATAGGTATCGTATAAGAAAGCGACCAAAATCGGCAGCAATATGTGTAATGGGCGGTGCAAAAGTCTTCCACGGTAGAGGCGGGATAGTC
>JAQBUJ010000483.1 GCA_027623845.1 Pseudomonadota bacterium | reverse complement strand
CCGACCAGCTGTGGGAGACGACGCTGGACCCGGACGCCCGAACCCTGTTGCAGGTCCGCATCGATCACCTGGAGGATGCAGACGAGATTTTCTCGAAGCTGATGGGCGATATCGTCGAGCCACGCCGCCAATTCATCCAGGAAAATGCTCTCTCGGTTCAAAACCTGGACGTTTAAACCGGCCTCCAGTTTTTCTTCCGAATAGTTTCGGGAGGGGGCAACCTCCCCCTCGCCGTCACAGATGGATTCGAACGCGTCATGACCGCCGCACCCCTTTCATCCAGCCCCGACCGGACCCTGATCGGCATCGGCTGGATGCTGCTGACGACGCTGCTCTTTGTTGGCGTAACCGGTATCGTGCGCCATCTCGGATCGGACATCCCTGCAGTCGAGGCGGCGTTCCTGCGCTATTCGATCGGGTTGGTGCTGGTCCTGCCGGCGTTTCTCCCATTGCTGCGGCAATGGCCGAGGCCGGTGATGATGAAGCTCTTTGCCCTGCGCGGCTTTGTGCACGCGGGCGGGGTCATGCTGTGGTTCTATGCTATGGCGCGGGTGCCGATCGCCGAGGTCACGGCCCTGGGCTACACCGCGCCAATCTTTGTCACCATCGGCGCGGCGGTATTCTTTGGCGAGCGGTTGTATATGCGGCGCATCATGGCGGTTCTGGCCGGATTTATCGGCGCAATGATCATCCTGCGTCCCGGGTTTCACGAAATCTCGACGGGACAACTGGCGCAGCTTGCCGCGGCCCCGCTGTTCGCCGCTTCGTTCCTGCTGGCCAAGGGGTTGACCCGTGAGTTTAGCGCCCCGGTAATTGTCGCCATGCTGTCGCTATTTTGCACCTTGGCTTTGCTACCCGGCGCAATCGCACAATGGCGCGATCCGACGCTGAACGAGGTCGCCTGGCTCGGCCTGACCGCCGCCATTGCGACCATCGGCCATTACACCATGACCCGCGCAATCGCCGCGGCGCCCCTGACCGTGACCCAACCGATTGGCTTCCTGCAACTGGTCTGGGCAACGCTGCTGGGCGTTCTGGTCTTCGGCGAGGCTCTGGACCCCTATGTCCTGCTGGGTGGCGGCATCGTGGTGGCGTCAGTCACCTATATCTCGCACCGCGAAGCCGCGGCGGCGCGCAAGATGCGCACACCCCCGGCGGTGGCGACGAAGATGTGAGGCGCGTCGATGCTGGCCGTTAAGCCAACATCGACGCGAAGCGAATGTGATGCAGCAACGCCCAACGTACTCGTTGCAATAGGGCGGTAGAGCGTTCAGTCGAGATAGCCAACCGCCGCCATCACCTGATACGTGTGCGGGAAGCGGTTCGTCAGAACCTGTTTTTCGCCGTCCCCCAGCGCCCCGTTCCCAGCGATGTAGTCGGCGACTCGCGGCAGCACGTTCTGCAAGAGCTTGGCATGATGGTGGTTCACGAAAAACCGATGCGCACGCTCAGAATTTTGCACTATTCCCGCCCGCATCACGGCAACATCCCATTTTTTGAACTCCTTTTTTTATGGAAGATACCCTTGGTCTTGAAGCCACCGTGCTTGATCAGGATCTCGGCGTATTTCTCAAGCTCCTCGGCTTCGGTCATTACGCGCGGTGCCAGAATTTCGGAGCCGTGGGATAGAAGGAAGCGGTGGCAGAGCGAAAGCGCCAGCAGACCTACCGGGTTGCCGGGGCCGAATTTCGCCACGGTACTGTGGGCGCCGGGGAGCGGGAATTCGGTCTTGCTGGGTCCGCCACGCCTATCGCCACTGAAATCGGGCGAGACGTTGCGAAATGCGGGCCCAATCGCGCCGCCGACATTCTCGGCAAGCACCGCTTGATAATTGGCGACGCATTTGGACAGGCTGTCCGGCGTCCCGGAGCGCCCGGTCGTCTCGAAGCTGCCGCCACCACCGAAATCATTGGTGGCGCCGGGTACCGGGTCAATGGCGAAGATGTTTACTTCGAGCGCCGGAATCAAGCGGCGAAAGCCCGCCTCCTCGATTGCATGCGCGAGCATGATGCAGGCCACCGCGCCGCGGCTCCATCCGCAAAGATTGATCGTGGAAAACTTTGGTTTATCGGGCCGATAGTATTCCATCCACAGCCACTGAAGCGTGTTGATTATGGTGTCTTGCGAACCGATGCCGGAGAGGTTGTCAAACACGGTCTTGTGAAGGCGTCCAAAGGACTTCTCGGATGAACCCTTGCCCTTGCCGACCTTCTTGAGAATTTTTTCGCTCTTGAGGATGTAATGCTGGCAATTTCCAACCCCCTCATTCAACCAGACGCGGCTTCCCCCGGTCACACTCCAAGAATGCGGAACGATGTTGTCAGGCTTGTCGCGATTCTCTCCTGTTCCACAGAAATAAATCGTGACGACGGTTTCGCTCATGTAGTCGCTCCCTACTGTTGTTAAGCGCATTGCAAATGTGGGGAAACGCGACCGTGCAGTCGGGGCAAATCCTCCTTGGAGGTCGGCCAACTATCACGCGCCAAATTGCCCCAGCGGGACACCCTGCCAGAACTCCCAACACGCTACAATCGGAATCATTTGTTATGCGCCAACTCCGGCATCGGCGGCGCGCGAGGTCCTCACACCCCCGGCGGTGGCGACGAAGATGTGAGGTGCTTCGATGCTGGCTTTCAGGCAAACTCGGCCCGCAATCTTGCGCGTCAGCCTTCGGTTAGCCGCGCCTTCAATTTGAATCCGGTTTTGGATATTGGCTTATAATTAGCGACTTATCTGCACGTAACACCGTGTTACACCGCTTCCGCTCCACCTGGCAGGCTCGGTGCATGGATGTGAACCGCCACGCGCAGAATTTCCCGCGCGTGGATCAGCGCCAAGCAGTGTGGCGGCTTCAGTCCGGCAGGACCGTCGACGGCATCTTGACGTAGTAGACCGTGTCACCGATGCCGCGTGCCATCGTGGCGGTCTTCTTGCGGTTGTAGATGGCGATGGTCTCGTCGATGAACGGAATCCCGGCGCAACCGGTCAACTTGGTGCCGGGCGTTCCGGCGATATAGCTCTCGGCTGCCGCGGCCAGCGCGCTCTGGTAGGAACTGCTGGCTTCATGCGGCCAGATATTGGCCGAGAATATCGCCGATTGCTCGCCGTTCACCTTGCCTTCGCAGTAGATGTACCAGGTCTTCATCTCGCTGGCCTGAGCCAGGCTGGCGGCGGCGCTCGCGCCCAGTAAGCATGCCAGGGCAATGGCGGTGTTGGTGCGTTTCATCTTGCTCCCCACTTCCAAACAATTTCGGTCAAACGAGTTCTCTGATGCCAGTCCCCTGGCAGTACCCGGAACGCCACTACAGCAGGCAGCACACCCGCGCCCGGTAATCGCAAAGCAAACCGAAAAACACTAGCATCACCGGATTATCCATGGAATTCAAGCATATTAGAGGCGAGGTTTAATTTAAAGCTAAAGAATTTGACTCTAATTTACTAGAATACATTGAGTTATTTCAAGTATTGATTGAATCTCGGCCGTCACAACTCGCCCTGTGGTGGATTGGGACGGGTGCGGAACTGTACCGGCCCGAATCGAACCGAAATTCAGGCCGGGAGGTCGCGACCC
>JAQBUJ010000482.1 GCA_027623845.1 Pseudomonadota bacterium | reverse complement strand
TGCCCTTTTAGTGGCGGTGATCGTCATGCCGGAAGGATTGGCCGGGTTGTTTCGCCGCTGGCTGGTCACGCCGGAGACGCCATCACCCCCGAAACCCTCTGCGGTGCTAGCGGCGCCAGCGACACCGGCGGCGCTACACCTTGTCGGCTTGCGCAAGCGATACGGCGGGGTTGTCGCCCTGGACAATGTTTCTCTTACGGTCGCGCCGGGAGAAATCCTTGGCCTGATCGGACCGAACGGATCCGGCAAGTCGACGCTGATCAACGTCGCCTCGGGTCTACAAACCCCGGAAGCCGGCGCCATTCGGTTGGGCGACCTGGATTTGACCGAGATGCCGGCCCATGGTCGGGCCAGGGCCGGCTTGTCGCGGACCTTCCAGACCCCGGTTCAAGCGTTCGGCCTGTCGCCCCTGGAATCGGTGCTTGCCGCCTGCCCCGCCGGGTTCGATGACCGGCGCGCGGAACGTCGTGCCGAAGCTTGCCTGAGCGCCGTAGGACTGGCCTCTTCGGCCCCGACCCCCTCGTTGTCGCCAGCCGAGGCGCGGCGTCTTGATCTCGCTCGGGCTCTGGCGAGTGGGCCTGCCGTGCTGCTGCTGGACGAGCCGGCGGCGGGTTTAACTCCGGCAGAACGCGATGACCTGGCGCTCTGTCTCAAACGTCTCACCGATAGCGGCCTCGGGCTGCTGCTGGTCGATCACACCATGGATTTCCTGCTACCGCTCGCCGACCGGGTGGTCTGCCTGGCCACCGGAACTGTGGTCGCCGAGGGACCGCCCAGCAGGGTGGCGCAGGACCCGGCGGCCATCGCCGCCTATTTCGGCGAGGCGCCGCCATGAACGCGCCGCTGCTTTCGATCGAAGCCCTGACGCTGAACCCAGGCGGAAACCCGATCCTGCATGGTTTGAGTGCGACCCTGAAGGCCGGCGGATCGCTGGCCATTCTCGGCGCCAATGGAGCCGGCAAGTCGAGCTTGCTGCGTGCGGTGATGGGCTTCGAGCAGCCCGAGGCCGGACGGGTCCTGCTCGACGGACAAGATCTCGCCGCAACACGAGCCCGCGATCGTGCCGCCCTCGGTATTGGGTTTTGTCCGGAGGGACGGCGTCTGTTCCCTGGCCTGACGGTCGAGGAAACCCTCGCCGTCGCCTTTGCCGGACCGACGCGCCAGCGCCGTATACGCATTGACGAGATGCTCGACATGTTCCCGGCGCTGGCCGGCAAGCGCCGGGACCGGGCTTGGTCGCTGTCCGGCGGCCAGCAACAGATGTTGGCCATCGCCCGAGCGATCATGAGCCAACCGCGCCTGGTCTTGCTTGATGAGCCGACTCTCGGGCTGGCGCCGATGATCATCGACGAGGTACTGGATATCATCCGGACGATCACAGCCACCGGCACCGGGGTCTTGCTTGCCGAGCAGAATGTCGGGCCGGCGTTGCGGGTCGCCGAAGACGTTGTCGTCCTGGTTCGCGGGTCAAGCGTGCATACCGGCCCGGCCAAAGCGCTAAGCCCATCGCAGGCAGCCAAGTTGATGCTGTCTAGCGGATAACACTTATCACGTGCCCGGTTGACCGCACCGAAGCTCTGGCGGAGAATCGCGATAATCGTGTTCCGTGTTATTCGATCGGTGCCATTCGATCCGTTTTGGGGAGCCTCAAACCATGCAACGCCGTTCCGTCCTGAAGATGCTGGGAGCCAGCGCGCTCCTCAGTTGCCCGTTTTGCGCCGCCACGGCCCAAGCCGCAGGCAAGAAAAGCGCCCATTGGTCGTATGGCGGCGATGACGGCCCGAAGCACTGGGGCGATCTCGATCACGCCTTCGCCGCCTGTTCGACCGGGCAGCAGCAGTCGCCGGTCGATCTGCGGGGCAGCACATCGGCAGAGATCGACGACGTAAAGACCTTCTGGCAACCGCAGAAACTCGATATTCTGAACAACGGCCACACCATTCAAGTCAATACCCAGGCCGGCAGCTTCATGGTCCTCGATGGCCGTCGCTTCGACCTGCTGCAATTCCACTTCCACCATCCCAGTGAACACAAAGTGCATGGCCAACAGTTTCCGATGGAAGTGCATTTCGTCCACAAATCAGCCGAAGGCGATCTTGGCGTGCTCGGGGTATTCCTGGCTGAAGGCGAGGAGAACCCCACGATCAGCACGATCTGGAACAACGTTGCCGTTCGCGGCGGTAGCCGTCGGGGCGAGACGTTCATCGAGCCGAACAGCCTGCTGCCGCAAGAACGGTCGTATTTCCGCTATGCCGGGTCACTGACCACGCCGCCCTGTTCCGAAGTGGTGAATTGGGCGGTGATGTCACAGCCGATCACCGTATCGCGCCGGCAGATCGACGCCTTCGCCAATCTCTACCCGATGAACGCCCGGCCGGTGCAGAGCCTGAACCGGCGCTTTATCCTCGGAGCATTCTGAGTCGTCGGGCCGCTATCGGTCTTACCTTGACGGGGAATCCGTTCTAGAACCAGCGCGACGAAAACCCCGTGGAGAGTGACGACATGATCGGTGCGCCAACGCCAGACACGCGCAAAACGCCGGCCGAGATCGCGGCGAACATCCTGTTGGATATCGAGGCGATCCATATTCGCCCGGATGAGCCTTTCACCTTCACGTCCGGACGGTTGTCGCCGATCTATGTCGACTGCCGGCGCATCATCTCCTTCCCCCGGGGCCGGGCGGCGTTGATGCGGATGGGCGTCGAGTTACTGAACCAGCAGGCCGGCGCCGAAGCTTTCGACGCGGTGGCCGGCGGGGAAACGGCCGGCATTCCCTTCGCCGCCTGGATCGCCTATCTTCTGGGACTGCCGATGCTGTATGTCCGCAAGCAGGCCAAGGGCTTCGGACGAAACGCACGGATCGAGGGAACCTTCGCCGAGGGCGCGCGCATTCTGTTGGTCGAGGATTTGGCCACCGACGGCGGCAGCAAACTCAGCTTCATCGACGCCATCAGAGAAGCCGGCGGCGAGATCGCCCATTGTTTCGTCGTCTTCCACTACGGAAACTTTCCCGCCAGCACCCAGAGCATGGCGGAACGCGGCGTCGCGCTGCACGGCCTGTGCACCTGGTGGGATGTACTCGCCGTGGCCAAGACCCGAGGCTATACCGCCGAACAACTGGCAACGGTACGCGATTTCCTTGATGATCCCGACGGCTGGGCCGACCGCCGCCAAGACGTCAAGGTCTGAGCCCCAACAAATTCCACTCACGGAGACCCGCCATGCTGAAGATCCACGGACGCAATAATTCATCAAACGTTCAAAAAGTCGTTTGGGCCTTGGACGAAATGAACGTGCCCTATGACCGTATCGACGCCGGCGGCGCGTTTGGGATCGTGGATACGCCCGATTATAAGGCGATGAACCCAAACTCGCGCGTGCCGACCATGGACGAGGATGGATTTATCCTGTGGGAATCCAACGCGATCCTGCGCTATCTGGCGGCCAAGCACGACACCGGCGGGCTCTGTCCTTCCGATCCGCGCCAGCGGGCCGATGCCGATCGCTGGATGGACTGGCAGACAGCGACATTCTGGCCGGCCCTGCGCCCGGTGTTTCACCAGCTGATCCG
>JAQBUJ010000481.1 GCA_027623845.1 Pseudomonadota bacterium | reverse complement strand
ATTGGGGCCGGCGACTGTTGTCATGGGGAGGTTTCCAGGGCAAACCCATGCGCTATATTCGACGCTTCACAAGGCAGGGGATGAAACAATGACCGCTTATCTGATCGTGCGCGCCCAGGTTGACCCGTCGGTCAAGGACCAGTTCGATACCTGGTACCAGAACGAGCATCTACCGGACGCCTCAAAGGCGTTCAGCCCGCTTAGCGCCAAGCGCGGCTGGAGCCGCCTGGAGGACAGCGTCCATATCGCGTTCTATGAGTTTGCCAGCCTCGCCGCGGCGGACGCGGTGATGGGCAGCGATAAAATTGCTGCGTTGATCAAGGAATTTGATCGCCATTGGCACGGCAAGGTAACCCGGACCCGCGAGGTCGTGGAGTTCATCCAGAAGATCTGAGGCGCTATTTCCGGTCATAGCCTTGGGCTTGCAGGTCGGCGCCGCAGATTTCGTCGACCAGGGCGATCTGCGGCGTCGATAGCGTGGTCCGCCAGTCACCGGCGAGGCCTTTGCGGAAATAGCTTGAAGCGTCGGTTTGTCCGGGCGTCCGTCCGCCCGAGAGGCGGTTGAAGTCGGTTTCAAGCCGCAAAGCCTCGATGGTCGGTGGATCGCGGGCTACGTCGAAAAAGCCGAGCAGCTCGCCGACGGCGCTGGTGAAACTCAGCGCCAGATCTTCGTAGCGAATATCGAAACTCCGGCCAGGGCTCTCGGTACGCACGGTTTCGGCCAGGCGCAGCTGGGTTTGCCAGTGGCGCGCGGTATCCACGAGAAATTCATCGCTGACGCGTTCCGGATCAGTCCGTTGCTCGGTGGCGATCCGCCGGCCGTGCGCCCAGGCGGAAATCGCGATGTCGCGCGGGTCGCGGATGACGTTCACCACCCGGCTGTCGGGAAGCATCCGCAGGAAGCCCTTGGCGCTAAGGGTCAAATCCTTGATCCCCGACCAATCCAGTTGTCCGGGGGCCTTGTCCAGGGTGATGCGGATCATTGCATAGAACAGTTTTACGCCGTCGTTCCGGGTCAAGGATTCGATGCCCTGGCGATCGCGTTGCTGGTCGCGAAGATCGACCAGATTATTGTATTGGTTGACCAGCTCATTGATGTTTGACCAGAACTTGGTGAACTGGTCCTCGGCCCGGCAATGCATTTGCGGATGGGCGCGGCAGATCCGCTGGACCCAGGTCGTGCCGCTCTTCGGCATGGCGGTGATCAGGAAATATTTCATCGAGGAGGGATACCGTTTCGCGCTATGGAGTACTCGCGGCTTTGGAAGCGCCCCGGGCCACTGTAAGCTGCCCAAATCGAAGCGAAAGTTGGAATGTCAGGATGGCGGACGATCTGCGGGAAGCCGCGCTTTATTATCATCGATTTCCGAAACCCGGCAAGCTCGCCATCGAGCCGACCAAACCTTTGGTTACCCAGCGCGACCTGTCACTGGCCTATTCGCCTGGCGTCGCCTTCGCCTGCACCGCGATCGCCGAGGATCCGGGCCAAGCCTTGGACCTGACCGCCCGGGGAAATTTGGTCGGTGTGGTGACCAATGGATCAGCGGTGCTCGGATTGGGCAATATCGGGCCGCTCGCCTCCAAGCCGGTGATGGAAGGCAAGGCGGTCCTGTTCAAGAAATTCGCCGATATCGATGTTTTCGACATCGAGTTGGCCGAGAATGACCCGGAAAAACTGATCGATATCATCGCCGCGTTGGAGCCGACATTCGGCGGCATCAACCTTGAGGATATCAAGGCGCCGGAATGCTTTATCATCGAGCGGGCGCTGCGGGAGCGGATGCAGATCCCGGTGTTCCACGATGATCAGCATGGCACCGCGATCACCGTCGCTGCGGCGATCACCAATGGGCTGACCGTGGTCGGCAAGACATTGGCCGAGATCAAACTGGTGACCTCCGGCGCCGGCGCCGCCGCCCTGGCCTGCCTCGATTTGTTGGTCCGCATGGGCCTGCCGAGGGGCAATATCACCATCACCGATATCGTTGGCGTGGTTTATGTCGGGCGGACCGAACTGATGGACCCGTATAAATCGCGCTACGCCATCGAGACCGAAGCGCGCAGTCTTGGCGAGGTGATTGACGGGGCCGACGTGTTCCTTGGGCTATCGGCGCCGGGGGTTCTTAAACCGGATATGGTGCAGCGGATGGCGAAATCACCGCTGGTCCTGGCCCTGGCCAACCCGACGCCGGAGATCATGCCGGAGGAGGTCAAGGCGGTGCGCCCGGATGCGGTGATGGCCACTGGTCGGACCGACTTTCCGAACCAGGTGAACAACGTGCTTTGCTTTCCTTACATTTTTCGCGGCGCACTTGATGTCGGCGCGACAACGATCAATGAGGAAATGAAGATCGCGGCGGTCCGGGCCATCGCCGAGCTGGCGCAGCAGGAAAGCTCTGACATCGTCGCCCAGGCCTATGGCGGCGAGGCATTGGTCTTCGGGCCGGAATATCTGATCCCGAAACCTTTCGACCCGCGGCTGATCCTGGAGATCGCCCCGGCGGTGGCTCGGGCGGCGATCGACAGCGGCGTGGCGACCCGGACGATCGATGATTTCGATGCTTATCGCCAGCGCCTGGAGCAATTCGCCGACCGCTCGGTGCCGGTCATGCGACCGGTGTTCCTGCGGGCGAAAAAAGATCCCAAGCGCGTGGTCTATGCTGAGGGCGAGGAAATACGGGTGCTCCGGGCGGTACAGACCGTGGTTGACGAGGGGCTGGCGCGACCCATTCTGGTGGGCCGGCCCTCGGTAATCGCGCGGCGGATCCACGACCTGGGACTGCGGCTTCAGCCGGGCGTTGATGTCGAAGTGGTCAATCCGTCCAGTGATCCGCGTTATGACAGCTATTGGCGCACCTACCACCGGCTGATGGAGCGTCGGGGCGTTTCACCCGACCGGGCGCGCGAGGTCATGCGCACCCGAACCACCTCGATCGCCGCGATGATGGTTCGCAAGCGTGACGCCGACGCCGGTATTTGCGGCATTCACGGTCGCTATACCGACAATCTCGACAAGGTGATGGATGTGATTGGCAAGCGTCCGACGGTCGGCGCGGTCTCGGCGGTCAATCTGATGATCATGCCGCAGGGATTGTTCTTCCTGGTCGACACTTTCGTCAACACCAACCCCAATGTGGAAGAGATCGCCGAGATGGTGGTGCTGGCGGCGCATGAAGTGCGCAGCTTTGGCTTGGAGCCAAAAGTCGCGTTGCTGTCGTCCTCGAACTTCGGTACACGCGATCTGGAGGGGGCGGTGAAGATGCGCCAGGCGGTTTTGCTGTTGCGCGAGCGGCATCCGGAATTGGAAGTCGAGGGTGAAATGCACGCCGATGTGGCCCTTAGCGAACCGGTGCGGAACCGGGTTTTTCCGAACTCCAGACTAACCGGGACGGCAAATCTGCTGGTGATGCCAAACCTGGATGCGGCGAATATCAGCTACAACCTGCTGAAGTCGACGGGGCGCGGTTTGTCGCTCGGGCCGATGCTTGTGGGAACCGCAAGGCCGATGCATATACTCACCGCCTCTGAGACGGTGCGGGGAATCATTAACATGACCGCAGTGGCGGCCGTCGATGCTCA
>JAQBUJ010000480.1 GCA_027623845.1 Pseudomonadota bacterium | reverse complement strand
ACCACCAGACCGCCGTATAGCCGCCGGTTGTATCGAAGACAAACCCGCCGACCCAAACCCCGGCGAAATTGCCGAGCTGGTGGCTGAGGAAGACAATGCCGAACAAAGTGGCCATGAAACGGGGGCCGAAGACCTGCGCGACAATGCCGCTGGTCAACGGCACAGTGCCCAACCAGATCAGGCCGATGGCGCCGCAGAACACCAGGATCGAGACCTCGCTGATCGGCGCCAGCATGAAGATCGCGATGGCGATCGCCCGCAGTAGGTAGATCCAGGTCAGCAGGTATTTTTTGCGATACCGGCCACCGAGGTAGCCGGCGCACCAGGCGCCAACCATGTTGAAGCCGGCGATCGTCACCAGGGCGTTCGAGGCGAATTGCGGGCCAAAACCCTGATCCTGGATAAAGGCCGGCAGATGGGTCGCCACGAACTGCACCTGGAAGCCACAGACGAAAAAGCCAATGGTCAGCAGGATGAAGCCGGAATGCCCGCGCGCCTCGACCAGCGCCTGGGTCAGGTTCTGCACCGGCGCGTTGGATTTTGGCTTCGACGCCACCACCCGATCCGCCGCCGCGCCCATCCAGTAGGCGATCGGCAGGCCAAGAACAAAGCAAACCGAGAGCGCCAGCAGCGCGAAGCTCCAGCCCTGGGCGCTGATCAGCATCTGGGTGCCCGGGATGATCGCCAGTTGCCCGGCCGTCGCGCCAACCGCCACCAGACCAAGCCAGGTTGAGCGCTTTTCCTCCGGCGCGACCTTGCCGACCGCGCCGAGCAATACCGGCATCCCGCAGGCGCTGACACCCATGCCGACCAAGAGGCCGCCGCCCAGGAGCATCGTTGTCGGGGCGCCGGAATACGCCATCACGATCAGTCCGGCGCCATACAGCGCACAGCCGATGGCGACGGTACGGCCAACGCCCCATTTATCAGAGATTGCGCCGGCGAACGGCGCCGCGAAACCGTTCAGCACCGCCTGGATGGCGAAGACCAGCGAAAGCGTTTCGCGCCCCCAACCCAAGTCCAGGGTGATCGGCCGCATAAGCAGGCCAAAACTCTGCCGCACCCCGAAGGCGAGGCCAACGATCAGGCAGGCGCAGAGCAGCACCATGACGGCGGATTGGCGCGAGGATGGCATCGGGAAATCTCCAGAGAGGCGGCAGGACCGCCTTTACGTGCAGGCGAGTTCATAGCACTAGAAACCGTTTCACCGAAGGGCAAATCAACGGCTCGATTACCGCCAGCACGTGCTGAATATCCCGGCCGCGGGCTTTTGTGTCGCTTGTCTGGCGTGACTTGCCCATGGTGCCGGTCATGGTGTCGGTCATGGTGTCTCCGGGGGCATTGATATACCGTCCGGCGCTGCGCATTCCTGATGATTCCTAGCGAGGGCCAAATGAGTGGCCGCGATCCTGCTGCGGAAGACCAAACCAGTGCTCTGCATTGGCTCATTCTGGCGACCGTAACGCTGGCCTCCACGCTCTATGGGATGAGCATCACCATCGCCAATATCACTCTGCCGCAGCTGCAGGGCGCGCTCGGGGCGACCCAGGATCAGATCGCCTGGACCGTTACTTTCAATATTGTCGGCACGGCGGTGGTAACCCCGATGACCGGCTGGCTTACCAGTCGATTCGGCCGCCGCCGTCTGATGATCTGTTCGATTCTGGGGTTTGCGGTCGCCTCGATCATGTGCGGTCGGGCCACCAGCCTGACGGAATTGGTTATCTTCCGCATCCTTCAGGGGGCGTTCGGGGCGCCTCTGGTTCCATTGTCGCAGGCGATCATCCTCGGGGTCTTCCCCCGGCGGCTGCACAGCATGGCCACGGCGGTCTGGGGCATGGGGGTGGTCTTTGGGCCGGTTATCGGGCCGACCGTGGGTGGCTATATCTCGGAGGCCCAGGACTGGCGGTGGGTGTTTTACATCATCGCGCCGTTTAGCTTCCTCGCCTTGCTTGGCGCGTGGCTCTATATCCGCGATGACCGACATGATCCTAACAGTCGCCTCGACTGGACCGGCTTCATCACCCTGTCGGTCGCCATCGCGGCGCTGCAACTGATGCTGGATCGCGGCAATCGGCTCGATTGGTTCGATTCGACCGAGATCCTCATCGAGGCGGCGGTCGGCTGTATCTGTTTTTATATTTTCGTCGTGCATATTTTGACGACGCGATCGCCGTACCTGAACCCTTGGCTCTTCAAGGACAGAAATTACGCGCTGGGCGTGGTCCTGGTGTTCATTTACGGGATGTTGAATTTCACCCCGATGGTGCTGTTCCCGTCGATGTTGCAGGAATTACGCGGCTATCCCGACTCGATTATCGGTTTGCTGTTGGCGGCCCGCGGCGTGGGCAGCCTGGTCGGCAATTTTCTGGTGGTTTGGATCAGCCGACATGATCCGCGCATCGGCCTGACCCTGGGGTTTCTCGCTCAGGCCTCCTCCTGCTTTTTATTGGCGCAGTTCGACATCAACATGACCACCAGCGGGGTTGCCTGGGCCAGCGCCTTGCAAGGTTTTGGCGTCGGTTTGGGTTGGGTTCCGCTGACCATCTTGATGTTCTCGCGCATCGCGCCGGAGCATGTTCCGGAAGGCGCCGCAGTGTTGCACCTGCTGCGCAATATCGGCAGCAGCATTTACATCTCGTTGACGATCACCCTGATCATTCGCTCCACCACCAGCAATTACATGGACATGATCAGCCAGATCACGCCGTTCAACAAAATCCTGGATTTTCCGTCCGTCAGCGGCGCTTGGACCATGGAAACAGTCCTGGGGTTGAGCAAATTAAGCGGTGAGATCGAGCGTCAGGCGGCGATGATCGGCTATATCAACGCGTTCTATCTTCTGGGCATCACCGGGTTTGCCGCTATCCCGTTCATTTTCTTCGCGCAAAAAGCCGATACCCGCTGACCAAGGCGGCTGCGCCAAGACCAGATCAGGTCAATGTCCGGCGTTTCAGCGCCTGGATCACCAAGCGGGCGCAGGCCTCGGGCTCCTGGCGAACGTCAATCCGGATCGCTCGCTCGGCCTCGCCGGGCTCCTCCAGGGTTGCAAATTGGCTTTTGAGCAGGGCCGGCGGCATGAAATGGGCGCGGACCTCCATGCGTTGGCGAATCAGCGCCGGCGTCCCCTGCAGATAGACGAGATGGGCGTTCCGCCGATCGCCGATAAGGATCTGGCGATAGCGCGCCTTAAGCGCCGAGCAGGCGACCACCAGCGGCAGCTTGGATGCAATGGCGGCGTCGATCTGTTCGGCGATGCTCCGTAACCAAGGCTCGCGGTCGGCGTCGTCGAGCGGCGCGCCGCCTTGCATTTTCGCGACATTCTCCGGCGGGTGAAAGGCGTCGCCCTCGGCAAAGGAACAACCGAGCTGGGCGGCCAGATGCTCGCCGACCGTGGTTTTGCCGGATCCGCTGACCCCCATGATCAGCACGATCATTCCGCCGCGCTCCAGTCGCTATGGAAAGTGCCGGGGCGATCGATCCGCTGATAGCCATGCGCGCCGAAGCAGTCGCGCTGAGCCTGAATCAGGTTGGCCGGCAAACGGGCGCTGACATAGCCGTCGAAATAGGCCAGAGAGGC
>JAQBUJ010000479.1 GCA_027623845.1 Pseudomonadota bacterium | reverse complement strand
CCCCCCCCGCCCTGCGCGATACGCCATGCCAGGGTCAATAGATACAGCCCGCCGATGATCTGCAATATCGTGCGAACCATCGGGTAAAGGACGAAGATCGAGCCGACCCCAAGGCCGACTCCGATCAGCATGACCGGAAACCCAAAAGCCACGCCGAGCATGTGGGGAATCGACCGACGAAACCCAAAATTCGCGCCGGACGCGGTCATCATCACATTGTTCGGTCCGGGCGAGGCGGCCATCGCCAATGCGAATAACCCGAAGGCAAGAAGCCAGGGTTCCATGGCTGGTCCATATGCGGTGAAGGCCGCCGATCATGTCGACCGAAACCGCACCTTCGTCAATGATTACAATGTCCTGGTGACATTGCCCCGGTGGACCGAGGGGCGGGCGGCAAAATCATCTGGCGAACCGAATTTGCATCGCTCATAAACCGTGATATCCGGGGTTTTGAAAGGACTACCAGCTCTATCCTGGCGGGATGATTTTGGTATACGGGCTTCGTATGACCGGTTGATCATGGGGCGTAACTGTTTGTTACAAACTGTATATCGTTGGTATAGCCCTGTAGACCCACTATATCTGGATTTGAAGTTTCATGCCTGACTTCAGCTTCGAAGATGGACTTGGACTGTCGGCGGCTGCCCTGATCGCCGGGGTGGATGAGGTTGGCCGAGGCCCGCTGGCCGGCCCGGTAACAGCGGCGGCGCTGGTGCTTGATCGAGGCCGTTGCACGGCGGAACTTCTTGACAAAATCGACGATTCCAAACGCTTGTCGGCGACCCGCCGCAGGGCGCTGGCCTTGGCGCTGAAGGACGTGGCGACGATCGGATTGGGATGGGTTGAGCGGGAGGATATCGACCGGCTGAACATCCTGCACGCCACTATGCTGGCGATGCGCCGGGCAGTGGACGCGCTCTCCCGGCGATTGGGGGCGGTGCCGGCCTTCGCACTGGTCGACGGCAACAGGTTGCCGGCCCTGGAATGCCCGGCCCAGGCGGTGGTGAAAGGCGATGCAAAGTCACTATCGATCGCTGCCGCCTCGATCGTCGCCAAGGTCGCCAGGGATGCCCGAATGGCGGACCTCGCGCTGGGGCATCCCGGCTATGGCTGGGAGCGCAACGCCGGGTATGGCACGGCGGAGCATTTGGCGGCGCTTGCACGCCTGGGACCGACCCCGGAACACCGTCGAGGCTTCGCGCCGGTACGAGCGGCTGTGGAATTCCGACGAAGGCCTGTCTGACACAACACTGGGAGTCAGCGGGATTCGCGACCACTACATGTTGTGGATAAACCTTGTAACCTATTGAGTCCATTGAATGAATCCAGGCAATGCTCTTGACCTGGACTCCTGCTTGCGGGATGATCCGCGTTCTGTCACGGGCAGGGAAACCATAAATGACCAGCGATGAAATCAAAGCCGACAGCAAAATCGTCGTTGGCGATTGCGTGGAAGAATTGGCGGGCTTGCCGGCCGACTCGGTCGACCTGATATTCGCCGACCCGCCCTATAATTTGCAACTTTCCGGCGAATTGTTACGGCCCAATAACACCAAAGTGGATGGGGTCGACAATGATTGGGACCGGTTCGATGATTTCGCCGCCTATGATGCGTTCACCCGCGCCTGGCTGGCGGAGTGTCGACGGGTGCTGAAGCCCGAAGGGTCGCTGTGGGTGATTGGCAGTTATCACAATATCTTTCGGGTCGGTACGGCGCTGCAGGATCTTGGCTTCTGGGTCCTTAACGACGTGATCTGGCGCAAGACCAACCCGATGCCGAATTTTCGGGGCCGGCGGTTCACCAACGCCCACGAAACCATGATCTGGTGTTCCAAGAGCCAGGACTGCAAGCGCTATACGTTCAACTATGACGCCATGAAGTCGATGAACGAGGGCCTGCAGATGCGCAGCGATTGGTTGCTGCCGCTGTGCACGGGTTCCGAGCGCCTGAAGGTCGACGGCCAAAAAGCTCATCCGACGCAAAAGCCGGAAAGCCTGGTCTCCCGCGTCATCCTCTCGACGTCGCGTCCGGGTGATCTGGTGCTCGACCCGTTTCTGGGGTCGGGCACGACCGCGGCCGTGTCCAAAAGGTTCTCCCGCCGGTTTATCGGTATCGAGCGTGACGCCGGTTATGCGGAATTGGCCCGCAAGCGTGTCGAAGCAGTGGAACAACTGACCGATCCGGAGGTTCTGCAGATCGAGAGCCGTAGAACCGCCCCTCGGGTGCCATTTGGCAGCCTGTTGGATCGCGGTCTTGTGCGGCCCGGCGAGCTCATGTTCGACGCGCGTCGACGCTGGCACGCCAAGATTAGGGCTGATGGCACGCTAATCTCGGACAAGGTCAAGGGCTCCATCCATTCGGTCGGCGCCGCTGTTCAGGGTGCGCAGGCCTGTAATGGCTGGACATTCTGGCATGTCGATCGAAAGGGAAGCACCGTTCCGATTGAGGTGTTTCGCGAAAAAGTTCGTGCTGAAATGGCTAATTGAGGCGCGCGGGCAAGATTTGATTTAACCGTGCCGGGTTTAACCCGCTTTCCAAAAATCACATCCGTCGTCCTGGCGACCGGCAGGACCCACGCCTGAGCGTGTTCGCTGTAACCGATGGGCGAGGAATAGGAGCGATCTGTCAGCATTCCTGGCCATTCGCGCCGTTGAACGGCCTCAGGCTTCGGTCCTGCCGTTCGCCAGGACGACGGGTGGGTTTTTACCGGATAGATCCGCACCGGCTCCAGCATTGTCCTTCACTCGAACCAATGCCAAAAGCGCCAATCCCACCACCCAGAATGCCAAAATGGTGGCCATGCCGGCGCGTTGGCTTTCGAAATGGGCGGTGACCAATCCGAACAACAAGGGTCCGAGGAAACTGGTGGATTTTCCCGACAGGGCATAAAGGCCAAACATCTCGCCGCGCATGTCGGGGGGTGACAGTCGGGCCATCAAACTACGGCTGGCGGATTGAACCGGTCCGATGAACAGGCTGAGAGACAGGCCAAAAACCCAAAACCAAAACGCCGAGCTGGCAACCAACACCATCGCGCCAAAGCCGATCAAGCCGACCAGGGAGATCATAATCGTTGGCTTGGCGCCCAACGCGTCATCCAGCCAGGCAAAAGCAAAAGCGCCTAGGCCGGCGGTGATGTTCATCGCGATGCCGAACTGAATGATCTCGGCGAAGCTCATCCCAAAGGTGCCGGCGGCATACAGCCCGCCGAACTGGAATAAGGTCGCCAAGCCGTCGGCATAGAGCATTCGGGCGATCAGGAAAGTGGCGCTTTGCCGGTGCTGTCGCAGATTTCGTAGGGTCCTCCACAGTTGTGGAACCCCGATCTTCGCCGCCGCGACCAAGCCTATCCCCGTCGCCGGACGGTCCGGTACGAAGGCCAGGAACGGCCAGCCGAACAGGATCCACCACAGAGCGACGACAATCACCGTGGCGCGAATGTTTTCCGCCTTTTCCGGGTCGAGGCCAAACGGCGGCGTGTCGGTTTGGATCAGGACAAACAGACAGAGACCAAGGCAGAAAATCGCCCCAATATAGCCCGACCCCCACCCCCAACCCCCAACCCGGCCGATGCGATTCGGCGGC
>JAQBUJ010000478.1 GCA_027623845.1 Pseudomonadota bacterium | reverse complement strand
CCCGATAAGAATCCCTCTTCAGCGAAAATACCAGCCTTTTTCGGGTCCGCGGAGAGTCGGGGTATATCAGCCTTATCGTCATATTCGTTCGATTTTAGGGCGTCGTGCGGGCGGTGGCGGAAATTCCAGACGGGCGTAAGTCGGGCTGGCGTGAGCCGGGTTGGCGTAAAAATGCTACAATCATTGTCACGCGATCCTGTCCGGCTCCGGTTCCGCTTTGGGGCTCGATGATTGGTGCGCGGCGACAACCGACGTGGGAGCCAATGGGATGGTCGGCATCATCGGCAATCTGGCCTCGGATATCGAGAAATTGCCGGAATTCAGATTGTATGGGCGGGTCACCGCAGTGCAAGGCATGATGGTCGAGATCGGCGGCGTCGAGCGGGCGTTGTCGATCGGCGATCGCATTCATTTGCAGCGCCGCCGCGGCGAACGGGTCAGTTGTGAGGTCGTCGGGTTCCGCGATGGCAGCGCCCTGGCGATGCCTTTTGGCGAGCTTGAGGGCATCGGCATCGGCAGTCGGGCCGAGATCGAGGATGCCGACCCGGTCGTCTATCCCGGAGACGGTTGGCTGGGGCGCGTGGTGAACGCTATGGGCGATCCGATCGATGCCAAGGGCGGGCTCGGCGATGGTCCTCGCGCCTACCCGATTCGGGCGTCGCCGCCCGCTGCCCATACCCGCCGCCGGGTGGGCGAAAAACTGGATCTCGGGGTGCGGGCGATCAACACCTTCACCACTGTGTGCAAGGGCCAGCGGATGGGCATCTTCGCCGGTTCCGGCGTCGGTAAGTCGATGTTGATGTCGATGATCGCCCGGTTTACCGATTCCGAGGTCAACGTGATCGGCTTGGTTGGCGAGCGCGGCCGCGAGGTGCAGGAATTCGTTCAGGACTATCTGGGCGAGGAGGGGCTGGCGCGCAGCGTGGTGGTGGTCGCGACCTCGGATGAATCGCCCTTGATGCGCCGTCAGGCCGCCTACATGACCCTGACCGTCGCCGAGGCCTTTCGCGATGCCGGCAAGACCGTCATGTGCATGATGGACAGCGTCACCCGCTTCGCCAGGGCGCAACGCGAAATCGGCCTGGCCACGGGAGAACCGCCGGCCTCCAAGGGCTACACGCCAACGGTCTTCGCCGAATTGCCGAAGTTGTTGGAGCGCGCCGGGCCGGGATCCGCAGAAGGTACGATCACCGGGCTGTTCACCGTTCTGGTCGAAGGTGATGATCATAACGAGCCGATCGCCGACGCGGTGCGCGGCATCATTGACGGGCACATCGTGCTCGACCGAGACATTGCCGATCGTGGGCGCTATCCGGCGATTGATGTTCTGCGCAGCGTCTCGCGGATGATGCCGAACTGCAATACCGCCGGGGAGAACGAGATCGTCATTCGGGCGCGTTCGCTGATGGCGTCGTATGAGGGCATGGCCGATATGATCCGTCTGGGCGCCTATCGCCGGGGCAGTGATCCACAGATCGACGAGGCTATCCGCTATTATCCATCATTGGAGAAGTTCCTCTCCCAGGGAACCATGGAGCGCGCCGGATTGATTGAGGGATACACGGCGCTGTCCTCGATCCTGGAAATGATCGGCCCGGACGGAACGGAACCCGGCGAGGCGGAATCCGATCAAGCGGACCGGGTTGAAGAAGAGCGGGCCGGCTTTGGCGCCGCAGATCTGTCCGATGGGGTTGAACAACTCTAATGCAGGCGATGATTGATCGCCGGGGACGAAAACAGTGAGCCAGTACGATCAATTGGTCCGGCTCCGCGATTGGGAGCTTGACGAGAAAAAGCGGGCGTTGGCCGAGATTCAGGCCGAAATCCAGGCTCTGATCGACAAACGCCAAGCCCTGGAGGACGAGGTTGTGCGTGAGCAAGCCGTGGCCGCCAGCTCGTATGAATCCTCAATTGGCTACAGCGCCTTTGCCAACGCGGTGATCCAGCGCCGCCAGGACCTTGACCAGGAGATCCTCGAGCGCGAGCAGGACGCCGCGGCCGCCAACGAGGAATTGCTGGTCACATTCCAGGAACTTCGCAAGGCGGAGATCGTCCGCGACGATTATGACGCCACCTTGAAACTGGAGGAGGCGCGTCGGGAACAGTTGGAACTCGATGAGATCTCGCAGAACGTGTACCGGCGGAACAAACGCTAAGCCGGATTTTCAGTTACGACGCCTGCTCGGGTCGATTGGCGCCGTGTTGGCGCACCTGGGTCACCGTCGCCATGGTTATCACCAACATCGCCGCACAACTGTAGAAAACCATATCCGCCCGGCCGCCATCCATGATCCAGCCCAGCAACAGCGGCATCAGCGACGATCCAAGGTCGAGGCCGGAATAGACGAAGCCGAAGATCCGTCCCGTGGCGCCTTTCGGCGTCGCCTTGCGGACCAGCATGTCGCGCGACGGTCCGGTGGTGCCGGATAAAAATCCAGCCAGCGCCAGCGCCGGGACGACCAGGGTCGCGCTCATCGTCTGCGCGCCGATCGAGACCAGCACCACGGCGGCCAGCGCCACGCCGCCCATGGCGATCAGATCGTGCCGGTCGGTACGGTCGGCAAGCACGCCGCCGGCAAAGACGCCGGCCGCAGCGCCGATCAGGAATGCCGTCAACGCCGCCGTCGCGGTAGAGAATTCGATGGTATAGAGCTGTTGGATCGCGGTGACGCCGAACGCCTGGATGCCAATCAGCGATGCGGCCAGGAAAGCGAAATACAAGAAGCAGGAGATGATCGTCGGCGTCAGTAGCATTTGCAGGTTACGGGCGATGCTCTCACGCCGGCCGCTGGGATGCAGCGCCGGCGTTGGCGTCTCGGCCTCGACTTCCGCCAACTCACCGCCCCAGATCATAAACGCCGCGACGATGACCAGCCCGACCATGCCGGCGGCGATCGCGGCGGTTCGCCAATCGGCATAGAGTGCGATCGTACCGACAAAAACCGGCGCTACCGCCCATCCAAGATTGCCGCAGAGTCCGTGCGTGGCATAGGCCCGCCCCAAGCGCTCGGCGCTGACCTTGCTGGTCAGAATCGACAGATCGGCCGGATGGAACACGCTGTTGCCAAGCCCGGCGCAGACCGAAAGCACCATTAGCATCCAGTACTCGGAGGTAAACCCATAGCCGATGACGCTGATCGACAGCACCGACAGACCGCTCAGCAGGACCCGGCGCGCGCCGAAATGATCAACCAGGAAACCGGCGACGGTCTGGGCGAAGCCGGAGGCGGCATAGAACAGCGTGGTCAATAATGCCAGCGCCGTATAGCTGACCCCGAACTCGGCTTTCAAAATCGGGAATAGCGGCGGCAGGATCAAATGGAAGAAGTGGCTGGCGGCATGCGCCGAGCCAACCAAACCCATGACCTTGAGATCGCGCCGGAGAGGGACCGTGGTGACTGACATATCGTTGCTATAGAGGCCCTTGCGCGGATTGGCAATCATCCGCGCCATCGCGTAGCTGATGAGCGTCAGGCTTCTGTTCTGCCGTGCGGCGGGCTACGATACCCGCACCTTATCGATGCTTTGCCGTTCTTGGAGCCGTGATCATGCCGTTCATCACCTCAGCCGACGACGCCCGGGCCGCCC
>JAQBUJ010000477.1 GCA_027623845.1 Pseudomonadota bacterium | reverse complement strand
CAAAAGGGATAAGCCGCTGCCTTCAATCGAGTCCCATTCGAGACAGTGAAGAAAATGCAACAAAAAATATCGCTAATCATTTAAAGTATCATCTTTAAAATCTTTATGTATGTAATATTTTATATTAAATTTAATCATTATATTTTCTTATATTTAATGATTTGGACAGATCAAGGGTTCGCTGTCTTTCCCTTTAAATACCTTAAAGAAATTTAAAGCACCGGGTCAATAGATTTAAGCATTTGAAAATAAATACCCGGAACGCCCCGGCCCAGATACGCAAGGCATCAAGGGAACCCGATCACCAGCCGGGTCGAGAATCATCGGTTATTGCCCCCTGTACAATCCCATGCGCCGAACCTTCTCGTTGCAACATGCCGCAGCTCTTACCGGGTTGGTCGGAGCCGCCAAGCCGTATACACCAGGGACAGTCATCCTGACCCTCGAGACGGTTCCCCAGCTCCGGAGTTCAACCATGCAAAAACCCAAAATTCGCAGCGGCATCGTTGGCGCTCGCTTCGCCGCGAACTTTCATGTTGATGCGGTACGCCGCGTGTATGGCACCGACCCGGAAATCATCGGCGTGGTTTCCAACTCCCTGGATACCGCGCGCGCCTTTGCCGAGCCGCGCGGGCTCACTGGGTTCGAGGATCTCGACGCGTTGCTGGCCGAGGTTGACGTGATCCATGTCTGCGTGCCGGCCTATGCCCATGAAGCGATCGCGGTGAAGGCGTTAAAACGCGGCGTAACGCCAATCATCGAGAAGCCGTTCACCGGCTATTTCGGCGATGGTTCGGAGCGTTTCGATGCCCGTTCGATGCCGCGCCAAGAGGCGCTCGACGGCGCTCTCGGTAGCGTCAAGCGGATGCTGGATGCCGAAGCCGCGAGCCCGGCGCGTATTCTCTACGCCGAGAATTGGGTCTATGTCCCGGCGATCCAGAAGCAGCGGGAAATCCTGGAAAAGACCGGCGGTCAAATTCTCTGGATGCATGGCGAGGAAGCGCATTCCGGCTCGCACTCCCCGGCCTATGGCTATTGGCGGCTGGCCGGCGGCGGGGCGCTGGTCGGCAAGGGTTGCCATCCACTGACCGCCGCATTGTATCTGAAACGGGCCGAGGGCCGGGCGCGCGACGGCAAGCCGATCCGGCCGGCGTCGATCACCGCCCGCACCCACGAGATCACCCGGCTCGACGGGTATATCGATGCCGGCCATATCCGGACCGACTATTTCGATGTCGAAGATTTTTCGATGCAGCATGTCACCTTCGAGGACGGCACGATCGCCACGATCTTCGCATCGGAAGTGGTGATGGGCGGCACTCACAACTGGTTGGAGGTGGTGGCCAACAATCATCGGGCGATCTGCAATATCAACCCGAACACCGCGATGCAGACCTACAACCCGGTCGGCGAGGCCTTTCGCGACATCTATGTGGTTGAGAAGATCGAAACCAAGGAGGGCTGGGCGCCGACTGCGCCGGATGAGGATTTCAGCACCGGTTTCCCGCAGGAAATCGAAGCCTTCTACAGCGCCATCGCCACCGGCGACCCGGTCGAAAGCGACTCGGCATTGGCCGCCGATACGGTGGCAACGATGTATGCCGGCTATCTCTCGGCCGAAAAAGCCGGCGCCGAAGTGGCGATCCCGTTGCTTTAGAGGCGATGCGCATAGGGGAGCATAGGAAAGCGGGTTCAGCCTAGGCGACCCGGAACCGCACCACCGCCGAACCGGGGGATGTGACCTCGTCGTTTTCGTTCTTCAGGTGGATGTCGACCCCCACCTCGCCGGTTTGGCTGACGATCGAGGTGATCGTCCCGCCGGAGGTCAAGGTCTCGCCAAGATACGAGGCGCGGCGATTGGAATAGCCAAAGGAGACCAATGCGGCATCGTCGCCGATCCAATTGACCACCGTCTGGCTCAGCCAGTCACCTTGCAGCGGACCATCGATCACCACGCCCGGATGCTTCTCCACCTCGGTCGCATAGCTCTCGTCGTAATGAATTCGGTGCGGGTTCCAGATCGCCGCATTATAGCAGAACAGCGAGACATTGGTCGCGGTATAGCGGCGTTCCGGCAGCGCGTCCCCGACCTTAAGGGCTTTGAAATTCACCATGCCATCACCTCAGGATACGGGTCTGTTTTTGGTCGAGCACCGGCTCTCCCGCCTCGGTGTGACAGGCGATCGTGTAGGTCACGAAGATCAGCGGACCGGTGCGCCCCTGTTTCTCGGTGATCCCGGAGAGGCTGCGGTTGAAAACCAGAACATCGCCGGGATGCACCGTGCGGTGAAAGTCGAACTCCACCCCGCCGGCCATCACCCGTTTCAGCGGCAGCTCGGGAACCAGCGAGGCGGGCGCCAATCCATCCGGGCCAAGGTCGGCGATCGGCACCACCTCTCGCGCCAACCCGGCGACGAACATCGGCGGCGCTTCGTCGCCCGATAGGTATTTTTCCAGAGTCTGCTCGGTCGAGATCGAATATTTGACGATGTCCCGGCGGCTGACCTCCACCGTCACCGGATCGTCGGCTTGGCCAATCCAGGACCGGGCCTCGTCGGTTACAAGCGCGTTCATTGCATCCCCTCCCGGTCTGTTTATCCCCGAGAGCCAGAGCTTAGCACGCCGCCCGCCCGGACCAATCCCCGCCGGCCTAATCCCCGACAGCGTGAAGTCTCGCCATTGCCGCAAAGGCGAGGCGCGTCGACCTGCGGCTCGTAACCCCTCAGCCTAATATACCCGGCAGGTTCAACTGATGCTCGCGGGCGCAGGCGATGGCGTCCTGGTATCCGGCATCGGCGTGCCGCATGACCCCGGTCGCCGGGTCGTTCCACAGCACCCGCTCAATGCGCCGCGCCGCTTCCGGCGTGCCATCGCAGCAGATCACCATGCCGGCATGCTGGCTAAAACCCATGCCGACCCCGCCGCCATGATGCAGACTGACCCAGGTGGCGCCGGACGCGCAGTTCAACAAAGCGTTCAGCAACGGCCAGTCGGACACCGCGTCGGAGCCGTCGCGCATCGCCTCGGTCTCGCGGTTCGGCGAGGCGACGGAGCCGGAGTCCAGATGATCACGGCCGATCACCACCGGCGCCGCAAGCTCGCCCGACGCCACCATCTCGTTAAACGCCAGACCAAGCCGGTGCCGCTCGCCAAGCCCGACCCAGCAGATCCGCGCCGGCAGGCCTTGGAAGGAGATCCGCTCGCGCGCCATATCGAGCCAATTGTGCAGATGCGCATCGTCCGGCAGCAGTTCCTTCACCTTGGCGTCGGTCTTGTAGATGTCCTCGGGATCACCGGACAGCGCGGCCCAGCGGAACGGGCCGATCCCGCGGCAGAACAGCGGGCGGATATAGGCAGGCACGAAGCCGGGGAAGGCAAAGGCGTTATCCAGCCCCTCTTCCAACGCCATCTGGCGGATGTTGTTGCCATATTCGAAGGTCGGCACGCCGGCTTTGGCCAGCTCAATGGCGGCCCGCACGTAGACCGCCATGCTTTTCTTCGCCGCCGCGGTGACCGCCTGCGGCTCCGACTGCTGGCGCGCCTCCCAGTCCTGCACCGTCCAGCCGGCCGGCAGATAGCCGGTGGAGGGATCGTGCGCGC
>JAQBUJ010000476.1 GCA_027623845.1 Pseudomonadota bacterium | reverse complement strand
GTTTTCGGCTATGGCTCGCTGATGTGGCGGCCGGGTTTCGCGTTCGTTGAGCGCGTCGTCACACGGGTGCATGGGTATCATCGCCAATTTTGTGTCTGGTCGCACCGATATCGCGGCTCGCCCCGTAGCCCGGGCTTGGTTCTGGGCCTCGACCGAGGCGGCTCCTGCCGCGGCATCGCCTATCGTATCGCACCGGACCAGGCGGCCGAGGTATTGGCCTATCTGGACGAACGCGAGATGATCACCGGGGTCTACCGACCGTCAAGATTGGCGATGAGCGTGATCAGCGGCGAGACGACAGGTCGCCGGATTGCCGCGCAAAGCTATGTCGTCGACCGCGCTCATCCGCAATATGCCGGTGCGTTGACCGCCGAAGAACTCGCGGCTTTGGTCATCCAGGGCGTCGGTACCGCCGGGCCATGCCTGGAGTATCTGATCAATACCGTCGGGCACCTTACCGAGATTGGCATGCCGGATCGACGGCTTGAAAAGCTGTTGGCTTTGGTCCGGGAGATGCAGGCCGGCCACCGCCCGACCCCCGCACCGCCAGCCGGTCCTCCTGCCCACCCAGCCAACCTACATAGAGCCTGAACGGACCGGTTTTTCAGCCTTCTTTCGCTCCAAACAATCGAAAAAAGCCGCCGACCCTTAGAATCGCGTTTTCATTGTCTATATATCGCTGATGACGTCATTCACGATGAGCAGCGCCTGGACCCTTGAGGGGTTGAGTGTTAGGAGAGACGGGGCGAGGCGCGCGTTGAACAGTGCGCGATGGAAACGGGCGCACGCATGACCGGCATGGGATTTTATTGCTTGCGCCACCAGCCTTTCGCGACATCCACTTCTGGCGGCTCGATTTTCAACAAACCGGGCTACAAACCCAGGCGGCGACAAAGCCTTACTGACCTTTCTGGGCGGACGTTGTCAGGATTGTCCCGATGACCGCGACTCTTTATGCGCTTGGCGGCCTTGTACTGCTGATTTTTGGCGCTGAGTTCATGATCAGGGGCGCCGTTTCGATCGCCCGCGAGGCCGGGATCAGCCCCCATGTCATCGGTCTGACGGTGATTGCCTTCGGGACTTCCGCCCCGGAACTATTCGTCAGCATGAAGGCGGCGCTGCACGGGTCCCCCGGCATTGCCATTGGCAATGTCATCGGCAGCAACATCGCCAATATCCTTTTGATGATCGGCACTGTCGGCGTGATTTGCCCGTTCATCTGCACGGGCCGATCTCTCAGACGCGACTGTTTCGTCCTATTCGCCGCGACCCTTGTGTTCGTCGCGTTGGCCGGGAATGGCATGATCGAGTTCTGGCATGGCGCAATCATGCTTTTCTGTCTCGCGACCTATTTGATCTATTGCTATTACGACGAGCGGCGGGTCGGTCAGGAAGCCGGGCTACACGCGCAGGAAGCCGATGAATTCGAGACCGTCGAGGGAACCAAGACCAAAGCCTGGGCCTACACGGTCTGTGGTCTGGTCGCGGTGATCTCCGGGGCCTGGCTCCTGGTTACCGGGGCCATAGAAATCGCCGAGGCGATGGGCGTTTCAGAGACCGTCATCGGCATCACGATGGTGGCCATCGGCACCTCGATGCCGGAATTGGCGACAACGTTGGTCGCTGCCATCCGCCGGCACAACGATGTCGCGTTGGGCAATATTATCGGCAGCAATATCTTCAACACCCTGGGCATTCTTGGAGCGGTCTCGATGGTGAAGCCGCTGGCCATTCCACCGGAAGTTCTCTCATCGGACCTATGGGTCATGGCGGCGGTCACCGGCGTCTTCGTCATCGCAGTGGTGACCCTACGCTCGCTTGGCAGGCCGCTGGCAATCAGCTTCTTCGCGATCTATGTCTGTTATATTTACAGCCAATTCTATCCTCTCAAGGCCATCCTTATGGCTGCTGGCTAGCGCCCCCAACCCGAAGCTCGCAACGCCCACGCCCCAGATAAAGAAACGATCTTCAAATCCACCACACCAGAGCCAAATCCACGATCGCCCCGTCTATCGACGATAGGTCATCTCCACACCGACGGCGGTGCAATCGGGATAGACGTCCGGTTTTCGGGTCGAGACAACGGCGCGTTTGACGTCACTGCGGAGCGCGACGATACCGACGATCGCCCGACAGAGAGTTTCCTGCAGATTGAACCGCCGCGCGGTGATGAGTTCACGGATCTCTTGCCGCAAAAAATCATAATCAAGAACTGAGGCGATAGCGTCCTCGCCAGGCTGCCCGGCGCCGTCTACCTCCAGCTCAATCGAAATCAACAGCCGCTGCGGCGCGGCCTTTTCAAAATCATGAATGCCGATATCAGCCTCGACGGCGAAATCTTGGAGGAACAGTTTTGTCGATGTGATGGGCATGGTTCAACGCATTCCAATCCGCTTCCACTCCACTAGGGAGCATCCATGAACGCGACGTCGCGAGGGAGCTTTTGCAAGTGCTGGCCACCGTCAATGGTAATCACCTGACCGTTGAGCGAGGGGGTGGCGAGGATGAAGCGCACCGCGCGGACGATGTCCTGTGTCGAGGAGACATGGCCCAGGGGGCTCATCTGGCGACCGACTTGAAAACTTTGCTCGCCCTGACCGCCGCTTTCCAGGGTGATGCCCGGCGCGATGGCATTGACCCGTACGCGGGGAGCCAGCGCCATCGCCATCGCCAGGGTAGCGCCATGCAGACCAAATTTACTGACGGTATAGGAAAGGTAGTCTGGATTAACCGCGAAAACCTTGTTGTCGAGCATGTTGACGATGCAGCCGTCACGCTGCGGCACCGTCAGCTTGAGGAAAGCCTGGCTCAGCAGAATTGGGGCACGAAGATTGACCGCGAAGTGCCGGTCCAGCGCCGCCGCCGTCAACGAACCGATATCGTCGAATTCGAAAAGCGAAGCGTTGTTGATCAACACGGTTATCTCAGGCGCCTCTTTCATCGCCTCGCAAATCAGCGATTGTGCAGCTTGCGCATCGGCAAGATCAGCCTTGATCAGCTTTCCAGCGCCGCCGGCGTCACAAATCTCGCTGAGCAAATCGGCGGCCGCCTCGCCGGACCTATTATAATGAATACAAATAAACCAGCCGTCCCGCGCCAGCGCCCGGGCCATATCGGCCCCTATGCGTCGCGCCGCGCCGGTAATCAGAATTGCTCCCCTGGTTTGCGTCGTCATTGCCTGCCTGCCCCATCATCGCACCACCACCTGGGTCCGGTTGTCGTCTGACATAGCCGATGGGGCGGTGCAAGCGCCATAGCCGCGTCCTCCCTCCCCAGGGGAAATGACATGTCCAGCGACAAAGCGCCCGATATCAACGATGCGAACAGAACAGTTGCCATCATGACTTGAGGTTCGAGCCAATACGCAGCTTGCGGTTACTTGTTATCCAACATCAATCTTCTGACGCGTGGCGCTTTTCACGCTACAAACCTTTGGCTCGATGACTGCCAATTATACACAGCCGTTTTGGTAACGGCCCCGTCACAGTCGCGTCGCAAACAGAAAGGACATCAGACCTCCAGGGGAATCGGGTGAACAAATTCAGTTGCAAATTACGCTTTGAAGGAAGTCTTCATCCCATGCTGCGACGCGGCGCTTGA
>JAQBUJ010000475.1 GCA_027623845.1 Pseudomonadota bacterium | reverse complement strand
GTGATGGGCTATTTCATCTTCGACGAGCTGCCAACAATCTGGACCTGGATCGGCGGCGCGGTGATCTTCGCCTCGACCGCCTATGTCACCCATCGCGAGGCGCAACTGGCGCGCGCCAAGCGGCATCAGGCGGCGTCCTGAATACGGGCGCCAGAACATGGGAGCCAGAACACGGGAGTCAGAAAACCCCGGCTTCCAGCCCGGCGGCCATCGCCATGCCGAGTTCCTTGCACTGGGCGACGAAGGCCTCATCCCAATCACCGCGACAGATCAGCGGCTCCTGAACCGCGCGCCAGCGTAAGCCGGTGATGATCGTCTCGACGCTTCGCTTGGTGCCGGTGCCGTCCAGGCCGGCGCGGATATACAGCGCATAGGGCTTACCCTGGGCGATCTCCAGCACCGGGTAATAAGTCCGGTCGAAAAAATCCTTCATCGCGCCGCTCATATAGCCAAGGTTCTCGGTGGTGCCGAGGATCACCGCATCAGCGGCCAGCACGTCATCGGGGCCGGCCTCGAACGGTGTTTTGGCGATAATTTCAACGCCGTCGATATCCGGGTGCCGCGCCCCGGCAAGCACCGCGTCACGCAGCCGCGTGGTGTTCGGCGATGGCGCATGGGCAACCACAAGCAGGCGTTTCATATCCAGCCTTCCGCACCCCTTGCCCGCAACACATAGGCGATCGGTGGGGTGTGTAACCGACCAATTCATTCTCCACGACCGCAACCGGCTTGCCAGGGGCCAGAGGAACCGTCTGAATGCGGAAAATACATCATCGACGGGAGAACGCATCATGGGCAAGCTCGACAACAAGGTCGCGATCATTACCGGCGGTTCCGGCGGCATCGGACAGGCGGCGGCGCGGTTGTTCACCAACGAAGGCGCCAAGGTGATGCTGGTCGACCTGAACGAGGACGCGCTGGCCAAAGTGGCCCATTCCATCGGCGAGGACAAAGTCGCCTACATGGCCGCCGACGTCACCGATGCCGCACAGGTAAAAGGCTATATCGCCAAGACCGTGGAGCGCTTCGGCGGTGTCGACGTCACGCTGCTGAACGCCGGGATCGAAGGCAAGATCGCCCTCATTCAGGACCAGGACGAAGATGATTTCGACAAGGTAATCGCGGTAAATGTCCGGGGCGTCTGGCTGGGCATGAAATACACCATGCCGGAGATCGCCAAGCGGGGCGGCGGCTCGATCGTGATCACCTCCTCAACCGCCGGTATCCGCGCGGTGCCGAGACTGTCGCCTTATATCGCCAGCAAGCACGCGGTGATCGGTCTGATGCGCTCCGGCGCCATGGAGGGGGCCAAGGACAAGATCCGGGTCAACACGGTCAACCCGTCGCCGATCGACACCCAAATGATCACCCGGCTGGAAGACGTGATCAATCCGAACCGCGGCAATGCCCAACCGATGGCCGACACCACCCCGCTCCGGCGTTATGGCGAGCCCGAAGAGGTCGCCCGGTTGATGCTGTTCCTGGGCTCCGAGGAAGGCTCGTTCTGCACCGGCGGCGTTTATATGGTCGATGGCGGCGTGTCCGCCGGCCGCAGCTAGCAACCGTTCGACTGGGGAATTCATTCCATGCGTTTCAGTGACCGCCGCAAACGTTTCCGCGCCGTTCTAGAGGGTGATCGATGCGTCCATCCCGGTTCGGTCTTCGACCCGATCTCGGCCCGCATCGCCGAGGATATCGGCTTCGAGATCGGCATGTTCGCCGGCTCCATCGCCTCCTTCACCGTGCTTGGCGCGCCGGATTTGATCGTTCTCACCCTGTCCGAATTCGCCCAGCAGGCGCAGCGCATCAACCGAGCCTCGGAGCTGCCGCTGATGGTGGATGCGGATCACGGCTACGGCAACGCGCTGAACGTCAAACGCACGGTCGAGGAGCTGGAGATGGCCGGCATTTCCGGCATGTCGATCGAGGATACCGAACTGCCGCAACCATTCGGCTCGGTCGGTCAAACCAAGCTGCTCTCAATCGCCGAGGGCGTTGGAAAGATGAAAGGCGCGTTGGCGGGCCGTAAGGATCCGGGCCTGGTCATCGCCGGCCGCACCAGCGCCGCCGCCGTCACCGGCATCGATGACGCCATCGCCAGGGGCCAGGCCTACGAGGCGGCGGGGGTCGACGCGATCTTCCTGGTCGGGGTGAAAACCCGAGACCAGCTGGACAAGGCTGCGGCCGCGATCAAGCTGCCTTTCATTCTCGGCGGCGTCGGGCCGGAGATGTCGGACCTGGACTATCTCTCGTCGCGCAACGTGCGGATCTGCCTGCAGGGCCACCAACCGTTCTCGGCGGCGGTTCAGGCGGTGCACGACACCTTGAAGGCGCTGCGGGATGGCGTCGCAACCAAGGACCTCAAGGGCGTCGCCTCGGCTGATCTGATGAAACGGGTGACCCGCGACGCCGACTACCAACGCTGGACGACGGAATTCCTCGACGACAGTTAACGAGGGACGCCTCAGCGGCGGGCCGCCATCTCCTTGTCGGCCTCTGCCTCCATCGCCGCGTAGTCGCGTTCGATGCCGCTGGCCGCCTCGGCGACGGCGGCTTCACGCGCCTTCACCATCATCGTTAGCGCCTCGTTGAACGGGGTTGCAACGCCAAGCGCCTTGGCCTCGCGAACCAGGGCGCCGTTAAGCGAGTCGATCTCGGTCGGCCGCGCCGCCTCCATATGCTGTTGCATCGACGGCTTATTGAACCTGAGATAGGTATGATATTTGATGTAGGCGATGGGGTCCGCCATGGTCAGCGTGATGCCCTTGGCCTCGACCACGGCCAACACTTCCTCCAGCACCCGGGTTTGCAATTCACTGGCCGCCGCTACCCTTGCCACCTCGCCGGAGCGCAATCCGGAGACCGCGCAAACCGCGTTAATGGCGCAGTTATGCACGAACTTGGTCCAGATGACGCTCATGATGTCCGGCGCCACTTCCGGGGCGAAACCGGCATCCAGCAAAGCCGCCGCCAGGGCCTCGATACGCGGGCTGCCGCCGCCGTCAAGCTCGCCAAGATAGGTTGGCCCGGCGTTGGTATGGATTGAATGCGCCGGCCCTCCCATGGCCGCGCTGTGGTAGCTGATACCGCCGACCACCCGCGCCTTGCCCAGCGCATCGACCAACGCCTCTACATTGCCGATGCCGTTCTGCAGGGTCACCGCCCAGCCTTCGGGCTTGAGCACCACTCCAGCCGCCTTGGCCGCGTCCCGGGTGCCGGTGGTGTGGGGATGAAACAACACGACGTCGGCGCTGCCGGCAAGACTATCAGGATCGGTGGTCGCCTTGACCGGCTGAGTGTTGTCGCCGGTGACTCCGGAAAGCCGGAACCCACCTCGGTTGATCGCGTCGACATGGCTTTGGTTAACATCGAGGAAATCGACGGCATGCCCCTTGGCCGCAAGTCCCAAGCCATAGAGCCCGCCCATGGCGCCAGCCCCGACTACACAATACCGCATGGCGAATCCCCCTTTTGCACGATGCTGGGGATCTTAGCCCTGCTATGATCCGGATACGAGCCTGATAGCGCCAAACCGCAGGGCAATCGGGTGAATTTTCGCGTGACATGAATTGAGCAGTCTGAATCCCTCGAGATCCTTTTGA
>JAQBUJ010000474.1 GCA_027623845.1 Pseudomonadota bacterium | reverse complement strand
GGAGAAAACCAGTTCCTTGGCTTTTTGCAGGCCGATCAGCCGCGGCAGGATGTACATCCCGCCCCAATCCGGCACCAGGCCGATCTTCACGAAAGCCTGCATCAGGAAGGCGCGCGGCGTCGCCAGCACGAAATCCGCCGCCAGCGCGATATTGGCCCCGGCCCCGGCGGCGGCGCCGTCGACCAGGCTGATCACCGGCAGTTCCAGGTTCATCAGGTCGTACATATTGCTATGGCTGTCCCGCAGCGCCCCCCGCGCCTTGGTCGCCGAGCCGAGCCGGGAGCCCATGGATTTCACATCGCCGCCAGCGCAAAACGCGCCGCCGGCGCCGGTCAGGATCACCGCCTGAATATCCTCGCCGGCCCGCTCGCGGATTTCCGCCATGGCGTGGTCCAGATCGACCCGCATTTGCGGCGACAGGGCGTTGCGCGCCTCTGGCCGGTTCAGGGTAATGGTCGCGATACCCTCGGCGACGTCGAACAGAATGTGGGTATAGGTCATCGGGTGGCTCCTGGTTGGCCGCGCGGCGCGCTGATTTGGCCGGATAATACGAGCATTGCAGCGCCAAGGTCACCGGGAAACCGTGCAGGCCGGCGATGAAGCCCTACAGGGCGATGGCGATCATCCTGTGTGCGATCACCCCGCGGGCGACTCGGCGGTATGCTCGGCTTTGAGTTTTGTTGAATGAGCGGCGCTCGGGCCGCGATCTGGGAGGGAAAGACGATGAAACGCTTTGAGGGAAAAGTCGCGCTGGTCACCGGCGGCGCGTTCGGCATGGGGGCGGCGACGGCCAAGCTGTTCGCCGCCGAGGGCGCCAAGGTGGCGATCTGTGACCTGCTGGAGGACGAGGGGCCAAAGCGGGTCGCCGAAATCGAGGCCGATGGCGGAACCGCGATGTTCTGCAAGCTCGACGTTACCAAGGAACCGGAATGGGAAGCGGCGATCGCTGCGATCGTCGGGGCCTATGGCGGGCTGAACGTGCTGGTCAATAATGCCGGCATCAGCGGCAGCGGCTATCAGGATCAGGGCGATGTGCAGGCCTGGGAAGATCTGATGCGGATCAACGCGACCGGGCCGTTCCTTGGCACCAAGCACGCGGCGCCGGCGATCATCGCCTCGGGCGGCGGGGCGATCGTCAATATTTCCTCGATCTCCGGTGTTGTCGGGCAAGGCTATATCCATCCCGGCTACAACGCCTCAAAGGGCGCGGTGCGGACCATGACCAAGCAATCGGCGGTGCGTTTCGCCAAGGATGGGATCCGGGTTAACAGCGTGCATCCGGGAATTATGCCGGCGATGCGCACCTCCGGGGTGACCGCTGATCCGGTGCATCGCAAGAAGATCCTTGACGCCTATGTTCCGATGAAACGCGCCGGCGAGGCGATAGAGGTCGCCCGCGCCGTGGTGTTCCTGGCTTCCGACGACGCCTCGTATATTACCGGTGTGGAATTGCCGGTTGATGGCGGATACCTGGCGATTTAACGCCTCGAATAAAAGTGTCCCCTCGTTCGGACGGGCCGATGGGCCGGGCCGGACGGGGGAGCGCCTATTCGATAAAACCGGTAAAATCGACCCGTTGGCGTTGACTCTTCGAGATATATCACCGGATCATGGTGCATCGCGCGGGGATACTAGTGTTCCTTTCCGAATCAAGGACGCGGGATCAAGTAGGACACAGGGAGAGATCGATGAAATCGAATTTGCTCAAGATTGGCCTGGCTGGCCTGCTCGGGCTTGGGGCGGTCGGTACCGCACAAGCGCAGCAAAAACTGGACATGGCGACGCCATGGGGTGGCGGCATCATGCTCGAATACGTGGCGCGCGGCGCTGCGGCGAACATGGAGATGACCACCAACAACACCATTAAGGTCGAAGTGTATCCCGGTGGTACGCTCGGCAAGGCGTTGAAGGTGACCGACACCGTCGCCAAGGGCGTCGCCCAAACCAGCCACAATTGGCCGGGTTATGACTGGGGCGTCGACAGGACCGCTATTCTATTCGGTGGCTTCGCTGGTTCCATGGAATGGGACAAGATGATGCATTGGGTGTTCCGTGGCGGCGGGCAAGAAATGATGATGGAATGGCGCTTGGAGAAATTCAACGTCGCCTCCATTCCTTGCGGTTCGGCGCCACGTGAGATCTTCCTGCACAGTCATAAGGCTGTTCGCAGCCTGGAAGACTACGTCGGCATGAAGGTTCGTACCGCCGGCGCTTGGGCTGAGATCGCTACGAAGCTTGGCGCCTCGACCGTCATCCTGGCCGGCGCCGAGGTTTATCCGGCGCTGGAGCGTAAAGTCGTTGACGGTATCGAGTGGGGTACCCCCACTCATAACATCGTCATGGGCTTCGAGAAGGTCGCCAAATACATCATCGTGCCGGGTGTCCATCAGCCGCTCGCGGTGCATGAGTGCGAATTCTCCAAGAGCGTGTGGGATGGTTTCGACGATCTGCAGAAGACCCAGCTTAAGGCCGCTGGTCAGCTGATGACCTGGGACCTGTACTTGAAGCTCGGCAATGATGACGCGCCGAACTGGATGAGCTATGTGAATTCGAAGAAGAACGAGATCATCGATCTTCCGCAAGAATTCAAGGACGCCGCTAAAGCAGCGACGGACCAATGGGTCACCGAACAGGACCAGTCCAACACTTGGTTCACCAAGGTTTGGAAATCACAGGTCGACTATGCGGCTCTGTGGTCGCAGGCCAGCCGCTATCGCTAAGCGATACGGTTGAGTTAAGGCATTGCCGCGCGCCGGCCCCTTGCGGGGCTGGCGCGTTGGTTTTTAAGACCGAATTGTCGGATAGATCGAGCGTTACGCAAGAACAGTAAGATCGGAATTTCGAGAGATATTATTGTCAAAACAAACGGTTAAATAGTTTTCTTCACACATAAGATTGAAATTTGGTTTTTATCCTCACCCCAGAACGCGTCGCCGGTCACCGGGTCGATTTCATTGTTTTTCGGGCTGGCCGGTGGGGGCAGATGATGGGTTTCGATGATATCGAATCCAAGCTCCATGAGTTGTGTTTCCAGATAGGCCCGGCGGAAGCCGAAGAGATGGTAGTTGCCAATGCCGGCGAGGTGGCTGTCGTCGGTGGTGTCGGCGCAGGGAAGCTGTAGCAATAGATACCCACCAGGGGCCGTGTGCCGCGCCAGAGCGCGCGCGAATTCCGGCGGATTTAACGCGTGTTCCATCGTGTGATGGGACAGAACGATATCGAAGGTGCGGTTGGCGAAGCTTGCATCGCCATAGAGGCCCTCGACCACGCCTTGCAACCCGAGGATCTCCTGGGCATACCGGGAGGCCCGTGTGTTGGGTTCGACGCCGGAAGCCTCGGCGCCCAGCAGGCGCATCAAGGCGCACATGATCCCTTCGGCGCATCCCGCATCGAGAAAGGACAGGCCGGCGAAGGGTTTGTCGAGGCGGCCGCGCAGATAGGCGATCGGCGCGGCTTTCGATCTCACCCAATCATAGGCATGGGCCCGGGAAAATATCGCTTGGCCGCCAATCTCATATGCGCGCGCCTGCGAGGCGTAATAGCGCTTCACCTGGTCCGGCTTGAACGGATGATCGACATAGCAGATGCCACACCCGCCGCATTCACACAGGCC
>JAQBUJ010000473.1 GCA_027623845.1 Pseudomonadota bacterium | reverse complement strand
GAGACCCTCTCGAGTCAACGGTCGATTGCACCCGAATATTCCCCCCGTCGATCCAGACAGCGACGCCGCCGCTGCTCCATAGGTTACGGCGGTCAAGGACCTGTCCCGGCCCCTGACAGGCCGCCGGAGCGAATGCCTCGGTCACGATCAGGCCGGCCCCCGTTGGCAATCCTCGCCAAGAGCCCGTCCGGACCGGCTGAAGGCCACGACCGTCGCGCCAATGCGGAGAATGCACCCCAGATCGTCGCAGCGGATCGCGCCGGGTTCATCACGCCAATTGCCGGTGCCACCGCCACCGGCCCGGCGGCTCCATAGATCAGCAGTGAAGCGTTCCCGGCTCGAAGCCGACAACAGCATCCGCCCATCCGCCGCCAAATAGCCCGCTAGACGACCATCACCCGTCACCCAAATCCTTGGGGTCGGCGCCGTCACCGCGACGACCATCGCCAGGACGATCGCCACCGCCCCGGCGCTACGCCAGGCCCGTTGCCAAAGGCAGAGCCACGCACCGGCCAACGCAATCACCGGCGGCGCCCAGGGCGGCCAGGCGGCGACCGAGATAACCGCGCCCGGCCACGACGACGCCTGCTTGGCTATCGCTACCAGGACATCCAGCCCCCATCCCATTGGCGTTAGGGCCCAGTTTTCCAAGCCGAACGGCGCCAGGGCGAGCGCTAAGACGCCCCAGGGCATAATCCAGAAACCGGCCAATGGCACCGCGATCATGTTCGACGCCAGGCCATAATTCGCCACACGATTGAAGTGGTAGGCGCCAAACGGCAGGGTGGCGAGATTAGCCACCACCGAGGTCAGCAGCAACGCCCCCAGGAATAGCAGCACACGGTTTAGCCAACCACCATTCGCGCGGGGATTAACCCGACGGCGGGCGGCGACAAACTCATAGGCCGCGACCAAGGCGGTGACGGCGGCGAAGGACAGATGAAAACTCGCGCTCAATAACGCTTCGGGGCGAAACACCAAGATCACCATAGCCGCCCAGGCGACCAGCCGCATTGATATCGCCTCGCGGTCGACCAAGACGGCGATCAGCACAACGCCGGTCATCAGAAAAGCTCTTTGGGTCGGCACCGACGCTCCGGATAGCAGCAGATAGCCGGCGGCAAAGATCAACGCCCCGAGCGCCGCCCACTTTTTAATCGGATAGCGCAATGCCAATCGCCGGGACAAGGCAAGCCCGCCCCTCAGCCCGAAAAAAACAATTCCCGCCACCAATCCCATATGCAGACCGGAGATCGCTAAAAGATGCGCCAACCCGGAATCGCGCATGCTCTTCAAGACCTCTTCGGATAACGCCCCCCGCTCCCCGGTAAGCAATGCCGACGCCAACGCGCCGGCCGGCCCTGGTAAAGCCCCTCGAATGCGCTCCGACAGATCAAACCGGTAACGCGCCAACCATAAGCCTGGGAAAAAACCAACCGGCATCTCGACGGTTTTGACCGGTCCGATGGCATAACCAACCGCCGACAGTTCCTTAAAGAAGGCGGCGCGCTGAAAGTCGTAGGCATCCGGCGCCGACGGCGCGGGGGGCGGGCGCAGCGCGGCGAAAACCTCGATCTTCGCACCGATTTCCGGATGAGCGGTTTGCGGCCGTAGGCTGATCCGCGCACGGGACAGTTTTTCGACCTCTCCAGCGCTTTCGAATTGGCTCTGGCCGATGACAAGCCGAGTCCGCGACGGCCGGACCTGCACCGCCAGCACCGTACCGGACAGACTGCCGCTGGCCTGATGCTTGAGCATATGGTCGGGGACCATCGCGGTGCGGATCTGGGCGGTCGTGAAACCCGCCGCGACAACGACCAAAGCCAGGCATGGCGCCGTCGCCTGTCCCCGCGCCCGCAACACCATGAACAGAACGCTTGATAGGATGAGCGCAAGCGGCCCGCTAAACATCGGCGGTTCGCCGGACAAACTAAAATAGCTCCCGATGCCGGCCCCGAACCCAACCGGCACCCACAACACCCAACGGTCACGCTCGCCGATCAACTGCCGGGCGCACCAGCGCCGTCCGCCATCCAATGTCGCCAAGAGAAAATCCCACGCCCCCAGAACACGCCCGGGAAGTCGCCCAAGAACGCCCCCAGATGCGCGTCCGGGTGCGCGGTCGATTTGTCGCCATCGAGAAAGGGGTATGCTAAACACGGCGCTCAACCATCATGATCGTGAGATGCTCGATCATACGCAACTTATAAGAGAAATTCATCTAGGCCATGACTGTTATAACGCGATTCGCCCCCTCACCAACCGGTTTCCTGCATATCGGGGGCGCCAGAACGGCGCTTTTCAACTGGTTGTTCGCCCGGCATATGGGTGGCAAATACCTCCTGCGCATCGAGGATACCGACCGGGCCCGGTCGACGGACGCGGCCATGCAGGCAATCTTGAGCGGCCTTGATTGGCTTGGTCTTTCCGGCGACGAGGCGCCGGTTTACCAGCATTCCCGCCTTGATCGCCATGCCGCCGTGGCGCGTGAGTTGCTGGCTCGGGGCCACGCCTATCACTGTTATTGTTCGCCGGATGAATTGCAGGAAATGCGCACCGAAGCTCGGAAATTGGGGCGCACCGCGCTCTACGATGGCCGCTGGCGCGACCGTGACCCGAGCGAGGCGCCGGCAGGCGTCGATCCGGTGGTCCGCCTAAAGACGCCACTGCAAGGCGAAACCGTGATCCAGGACCTGGTTCAGGGGCCGGTTACCGTGCAAAACAGCCAGATCGACGACTTCATTCTGTTGCGGGCGGACGGAACGCCGACCTACATGCATTCGGTGGTCGTCGACGATCACGACATGGCGATCACCCACGTGATTCGCGGCGATGACCATCTGAACAATGCGTTCCGCCAGGTTCAGCTTTTCCAGGCAATGGATTGGGCGGTCCCGGCCTTCGCCCATATTCCCCTGATCCATGGCCCGGACGGCGCCAAGTTATCCAAGCGTCATGGCGCATTGGGGGTCGAGGCCTATCGGGAAATGGGTTATTTGCCGGATGCGCTTTGCAACTATCTGTTGCGGCTTGGCTGGGCTCATGGCGACGACGAGATTATCAGCCGCGACCAAGCCATCGACTGGTTCGACCTGGATGGGGTCGGGCGCTCGGCGTCACGGTTCGACATGGCCAAGCTGGACAATCTCAACGGGCACTATTTGCGCGAAAGCCCAGACGAGGGAATCGTCGATCTGATACTTGAGCGCCTGGAAGGCCGGCCGGGTCTGGCGCTGAACGAGCAAGCGCGCGAGCGGATTGCCCGGGGTCTGCCCGGGGTCAAGGCGCGGGCGAAAACCCTTGTCGAGCTTGCCGACAGCGCGGCTTTTTACGCGGCCACACCGCCTTTGGCGATGACCGACAAGGCAGCCGCATTGCTGACCGACGACGCCCGCGCCCTGATGCGCGGATTGCTTGAGGCGTTGGCGGAAGCGACCCCCTGGAGCGAGGATGTGCTGGAAGCCATTGTTCGCGATCACGCAGAGCAAAACGGTGTTAAATTGGGCGCCGTTGCACAACCGCTGCGCGCCGCGCTCACCGGGTCCAATGCATCGCCTGGAATATTTGAGGTGCTGGCGATCCTCGGGCCAGATGAAGGCCGCGCCCGCATCACGGCTATTTGCTGAAAA
>JAQBUJ010000472.1 GCA_027623845.1 Pseudomonadota bacterium | reverse complement strand
TGAATGAATCACAAAACACTAAATATGGGAATCCCTCGCGAGTCAGCCTCAGCGCAAATTGGTATAAGCTGGTGCCGGCGGCGGCGGCGGCGGGGATGGAGAGCGACGGCGCCGGGTTCGCCGGGTTCGCCGCCTATCTCGACATGACCCCGGCCTATCCCGATATGTTCGCGGTACCCGATACCGACAGCGTCATTCAGCTTCCGTGGAAGCCCGAGGTCGCCTGGGTCGCCGGCGATCTGGTGATGCAGGGCCAGCCGGTCGAGCAGGCGCCGCGCGGGGTGTTGAAGAAGCTGCTGGCTGAGGCGACGGCCAAGGGCCTGCGAATGAAATCCGGGGTCGAGGCCGAATACCACCTGATCGACGCCGACGGCGCCGATATCTCCGACCCGAGGGATATCGACCCCAAGCCCTGCTATGACCAGCAGGCGCTGATGCGCCGCTATGACGTGATTTCGGAGATCTGCGACGCCATGCTGGCGCTCGGCTGGGCGCCGTATCAGAACGATCATGAGGACGCCAACGGCCAGTTCGAGATGAACTGGGAGTATGACGACGCGCTGGTCACCGCCGATCGTCATGCCTTCTTCAAGTTCATGGTGAAATCGATCGCCGAGAAGCACGGCCTGCGCGCCACATTCATGCCGAAACCGTTCACCCATCTGACCGGCAATGGCTGCCATGTGCATATTTCGGTTTGGGACAAGGCCGGCAAGAACAACCTGTTCCACGACCCAGCGGATGAGCTTGGCCTCTCAGCACTGGCGATGCATTTCCTCGGCGGCTGTCTCAACCATGCCGAGGCGCTGTGTGCGATCACCAACCCGATCGTCAATTCCTATAAACGGATCAACGCACCGGTGACCGCCTCGGGGGCCACCTGGGCGCCGAACACGGTGACCTGGTCGGGCAACAACCGCACCCATATGGTCCGGGTTCCCGACCCCGGCCGGTTTGAGTTCCGGCTGGCCGATGGCGCGGTCAATCCGTATCTGCTTCAGGCCGGCTATCTGGCGGCTGGCCTGGCCGGCATCGCTGGCAAGCGCGACCCCGGCAAGCGGATTGATCTGGATATGTACGCCGAGGGCCACAAGGTGCGCGGCGCTCGTAAATTACCGCTTTATCTGCTCGATGCGATCCGCCTGTTCGATCGTGACAAAGCGTTAAAGGCGGCGCTGGGCGAGGCCTTCTCCAGCGCCTATGTAAAGGTGAAGATGCAGGAGTGGAACCTGCACGCCCAGCATCTCAGCGACTGGGAAAGGCGGGCGTCGCTCGACGTTTAAACCCGCATTTTCCCCGCGCATCCCGGATCATCGGTTGATTTAACGACGCTATCCGAAGCCGGTGAAGCGGGGCCGGTCAAAGGCCCCATTAGTCCCCCGCCGCCGCGCCGTCGAGCACCCGGACCAACTGCTCCGCCCGGGCTCTCTTGGCCGGGTTGTGATCTCTTTGGACGATCCGCAGCAACGCATCGCGCGCCCCGGCATCCCCCTGCTCGGCCATGTCAAAGGCCATGCGGTCGCGCCGCTCATAGTGACTGGTGTCGAAGTCGACGACCTTGGGATTGAGGGCGCGCCAGTAGTATTGCTGATCGGTTGACTGCCAGCCGGCATAAACCTCGTCCCAGGTCCCGCAGCCGGAATAGGGCAGCATATTGGTCTCGGCGATCGCCTGGCTGGCCGGCTGATACCGCGCGTCGAAGGATTGGCGGATTTGGTTGGTCCGGTTCGGCAGCGCCCGGTGCACCGTGGTGTCCGAGAAAATCAACGCATCGCCGGCCTTGAAGGCCCCGGTAACCCATTGGCCCGGAATATCGACGCAGATATCCATACCGCCGGCGCCGCTGCCGACCTTGGTTTCCAGAATCCCGGCCCGATGCGACGTCGCCGCGACCGCCAGCGCGCCCTTGTCACGCGGGCAGTCGCCAAGCGGCACCCAAAGCGCATGGTTCGTCGCGCCGCCGATATGCACTTTGTCCTGATGGATGCCGGTGGTGAAATCAAACCCCTCGCGCTGCGGAAAGATGTTGCGTTGCACGAACATCGGGTGGGCCAGCGCCGGTTCGCCGAAAATCCTTTCGAAAAAGCCAAGCACGCGCGGATGGGTGCGCAGGCGGTGCAAGGCCTCGTCGGCCCACAGAGATCGGAAAACCTGCATGTAGCGGTCCTCCGGGTCCTTGCAGGCGGCGGTTGGATCGGCGATGCCGTCTTCCGTTGGGTGCGCGCCGTCCAGCCAGCCGCCCTGCGCCGCCTTTTGCAGCAATCTTTGGCGCACTTTGAGCACCGCATCGGCCGGCAGCAGGCCGCGAACGAACAGATAACCGTCGTCCTCCAGACGCTGTTTCAGCGCCGGTCCATCGTCGAAGATATCCGTTGAATCGAGAAAATCCGGCAATTCCGACATGATGGCATCCTTGTGTTGCGGCTGAAAAACTTAAGCACCGGGCGCGCCGGCGCTTACCCAGCCTTTGCGCCCTGATAATAGACCTTACGTTGTTCGGCATCGGCTTTTTGGTGAAAGGCGACGGCCGCCGGATCAAAATCTCGGGTCGGCTCCGGCTCCAGCTCAAAATTGCCGCATCGATCGACGCCTCTGACCAGGGATGCGGAATCCCAATCGGCCAATACCTGGCGCGCCGACGGAGGGACATAGCGCAGGCCAATGCCGATCCGGCGATCGTTGCTGACATTGGCGTTCGAGGCATGGGCGAGGCGATAATCGAACAAGGCCGCCTCGCCGGCGTCAAGCTCCAGGTTCACCGCTTTGGACTCGTCGACCTCCGCGATCGCCTGGCCGCGCGTCAGCATATTGTCCTTGGCCCAGGTATCGACATGCTCCATCGCCGCCGCCTTGTGCGATCCCGGCAGGATCCGCAGGCAACCGCTCTCGATAGTCGAGGGCGAGACCGCCAGCCAGACCGAGACCAGATCATCGGTCTCAACGCCCCAATAGTTATTATCCTGATGCCAAGAGACGTATTGCGGCGAGTTGGCCTCCTTGATGAACCAATGGGTGGTCCAGCACAGGATATCCGGGCCGATCAGCTCTTCGACCCTATCGAGAATTCGCGGGTGACGCACCACGTCGGCCAGCCATTTGAACAACAGATGGCTCTTAAACCGATAGGAGCCCTGGATCGGGTCGCCGGGTCGCGGACGGTTTTCGGTGAAGATCGGACCGCGCTCACGCTCCATCGCCTCAATCGACCCCCGCAGCGCCGCCGCCTCTGCGTGATCGAAAATCCGCAGCGGTGAATGGGCGCCGGAGCGGTGATACTCGGCGATGTCGGAACCGCTAAGCACCTTGCCCGCGTTCAGGTCCATGACCAACTCCCTGTCGCAATTGCGTACAAGGAGTGTAAGCGCCGCCCCAGGCGCGGGCAACACTCAGTCGCATTGGCGATGGGGTGGTGTGGAATGGTGGGGGAAGCCCCTTAGAAAATTATGCGAGGCTGAAAACACATATGCTGATTGGCACAAAGCGATGGAACTACGAGGATGTTCCAACCAAAGACGGGCCGATTTGTAGAAACCCGAGTGGCATCAAGTGCTTGAAAATTATATAAGGGCACCTCGAAGAATCGACCATTTGTCGGAGGATGATGTCTTGAACGCGGCTTTCGCCGGCTCCC
>JAQBUJ010000471.1 GCA_027623845.1 Pseudomonadota bacterium | reverse complement strand
CCTGGCCGGATTGGCCGGACGCGACGGTGATCGTCGAGTGCACGCCGTTGCCGCTCGCGGCCCGCGCCAAGAGCTACCGTGACGGCATTGAGGTGATCACGCCCTCGGTGCGCCGCGTATCGCCGGAAATGGCCAGCCCCAGGGCGAAGACCCATAATTACCTGAACCTGATTCTCGGCGATTTGGAGGTCGCGGCGCAGAACCCGGACGCTCTATCGATATTGCTCGATCGCGATGGCAATCTGGCCGAAGGCAAGGGCAGCAATATCTTTTTGGTCGCCGAGGGCCGGTTGAAAACCCCGCGCGAGCGTTTCGTACTGCCGGGTGTCAGTCGTCAGGTCACCAAGGAGATAGCCGCCGGACTGGGACTGGAGGTTGAAGAGACCGATATCGACCTGTTCGATGCCTATAACGCCGACGAGGCGTTCATCACCTCCACCAGCTTTTGTATTTGTCCGATCCGCTCGATCAATGGCCGGGCGATGGCGGCCGGCTCCATTCCCGGGCCGATAACCAAGCAGCTGATCGACGGTTATGTAAAATTGGTCGGCTTCGATTGGTACGCCCAGTATCTCTCGCGGCTCTAATCGGCGCCGATATGGCTAAGCGCATGGCGGACGATTTTGACCATCACCGAGGGTAGACCGGCGCGGTCGAGATCGGCGATCGGGTGCCAGCGGGCGTTTGCCATGTCGCCAGCCGTCTCGATCTCGGTCGCCATGACCCGCAACTCAAGGTGAAAATGCGTAAAGGTGTGGCGCACCAGGCCGGGTAGCGGGCGCCAATCCGCCGGTATCGGGGCGTCAATCGTTACGGCGCTCTCCTGGGGCGGATCCTCGATCCAGACGGTCGACGGGATCTCCATCATTCCCCCAAGCAGTCCACTGGGTGGACGGCGGCGCAAAAGCACGTGGCCCTCGGAATTGAGGCACCAGAACGCCGTGCCATGGCGAGTCGGTTTGGGCTTTTTCGGGGCCCTGCGCGGCAAGGCTTCGGCTATCCCGGCGATCCGTGCGGCACAGGCTGCGCTCCACGGGCAGATCATGCATTTCGGATTGCGCGGGGTGCATACCGTCGCGCCGAGATCCATCACCGCCTGGGCATAGTCGCCGGGCCGGTGCGCCGGGGTCAGGGCCGTCGCCAGATCCCGTAAGCGGGACTTGGCGGCGGGCATCGGTTGCTCGACCGCGTGCAGTCTGGCCATCACCCGCTCGAAATTGCCGTCGACCGGTGTCGCCGGATGGTCGAAGGCGATGGCGGCGATCGCGGCGGCGGTATAGACGCCGATGCCCGGCAACGCCAGCAGCGCCGGTTCGCTGTCTGGAAAGCAGCCTGCATGGTGCTCGGCAATGGTGACGGCGCATTTATGCAGGTTCCGGGCGCGGGCGTAGTAGCCGAGCCCGGCCCATTCGATCAGCACCTCGTCCAACGGTGCGGCGGCAAGGTCGGCGACGCTGGGCCAGCGCGCCAAAAACCTTTTGAAATACGGCCCCACGGTCACCACCGTGGTCTGCTGCAGCATGATTTCGCTGAGCCAAACGTGATAGGGATCGGCGGTTTGACCGGGCGCGGCGCGCCAGGGCAGGTGACGCCGGTTGCGGTCATACCAGACCAATAGGTCAGCCGGCAGGCGGTTGGCGACGCCCCTGGGAAGATGCGGCGGCCGCGCGGAAGCCTGACCCGATGGAGAAGATTTAACCATGGCTCTAACCTATCGATATTCGCTGTCACTGGCGCTGTAAAAGGGGAGCGCGGCGGTCGCGACGCTGATAGGCTTGGGGATAAGCGGGCAACCGGTGACGGTGCAAGGATGACGGCGAAAAAAGACGAAATCCCGAAAATCGCCGGCAAGCGACGTCCGGGCCTGCGAATGCTGGGGGCGACGGTACCGAAGCTGACCGACAAGGCGTTGCGCAAGCGCGGCTTCATCGAAGCGGCGATTGTTCATCGCTGGTCCAGCATCGTCGGCGCGGAAGTCGGGAGTTGGTGTACGCCGGACCGGGTCGCGTTTCCCCGGGACCGCCGCGTCGGCGCGACCTTGCATCTCCTGGTGCATGGCGCACGGGCGCTGGAATTGCAGCATATGGAGCCAGTGCTGCTGGAGCGGATCAACACGGTGTTCGGCTATGAAGCCTTGGCCAGGATCACGATTCGCCAGGCGCCGGTGCCGCAGGCCCGACAATCGACCCAACCGCCACCCCGGGCTTTGGACCCGAAGGAAGAGGACTGGATCGTCGATCAGGTCGCTGATTTCAAGGATCAAGGACTGAAGGATGCGTTGCAGGCCCTTGGCCGCGCCGTGCTTTCCCGCGACTGACGGCCCCGACCGGCGTTTGCCGAAGGCCGGGCGGCTGTGGCCGCAAAAATGACACCTTTCAAAACCACGATAGACAACGGGTTGCGAGCTTTCTTGACTCGCCCTATTCTACACAACATCTAGTAGATGGGAGCTTAATGTGCGTCGTAGAACACTAAATTTGGCGCTTGCTTGGTTGCTGGCCGCGCCGGGATTGACAGCGGTCGGCGGGCGTAGCGCCTTTGCTCAGGACAGTTTCGATCTGGAAGCCGCCTTGGCGACCCGGATACTCGGCGATCCTGATGCCAAGGTGACCTTGGTCGAATATTTTTCGCTGACCTGTCCGCACTGCGCGCGCTTTCATGCCGAGACCTATCCGAAGCTGAAAGAAAAATACATCGACACCGGCAAGGTAAAGCTGGAATTTCGCGACTTTCCGCTGGATCAATGGGCTCTTCGCGCGGCGGCGTTGGCGCGTTGTCTGCCGGCTAAACGGTATCCGGCGATGATCAGTTTGCTGATGGAGAAACAGGCGTCCTGGGCGCGTGTGGCGGATCCGTTGAGCGAGCTTCTGCGTAACGGAGAGCTCGCCGGTCTGGACCGCGATAGCGCCAAGGCCTGCATGACCGATGGTAAACTGCTCGATGGCATCATCGCCATGCGGCTGGAGGGCAGCCAGAAATACGACATCAACTCGACACCGTCGTTTCTGCTCGATGGCGAGAAGGTCGATGCCTATACGTTTGAGGAGTTCGATAAACTTCTCGGCGGCTCCGCAGCGTAACGCCGGGTCGGCCATCGAGGATCGCGAGCGTGCAATTCAATCGTCTCAGGCTTAGTGGCTTCAAGTCTTTCGTCGATGCGGCGGAGCTTGAAATCGCCAGTGGATTGACCGGCGTCGTCGGCCCGAATGGCTGTGGTAAATCCAATCTGGTCGAGGCGTTGCGATGGGTGATGGGCGAAACCTCGGCCAAGCAGATGCGCGGCGGCGAGATGGACGACGTGATCTTCGGCGGTTCATCGGCGCGGCCGGCGCGCAATGTCGCGGAGGTGGCGTTGCTGGTCGACAACTCGGACCGCACAGCGCCGGCGGGGTTGAACGATGCGCCGGAGTTTAACATCACCCGGCGGATCGAGCGAACCAAGGGATCAAATTACCGGGTGAACGGCCGTGATGTGCGGGGCCGGGACGTGCAGTTGTTGTTCGCCGACGCCGGGACCGGCGCGCGCTCGGCCGGGATTGTCAGCCAGGGCCGGATCGGCGCCATTATCAACGCCAAGCCGTCGGAACGGCGGATCATTCTGGAGGAGGCGGCGAATATCCGAGGCCTGCACA
>JAQBUJ010000470.1 GCA_027623845.1 Pseudomonadota bacterium | reverse complement strand
CAACGACCGCAAGGAACAGAGCCTCAATGCTTCCTGTCATGATCAACGCGTCCCTATCCACGTATATCCAAGGCTTGCGCCAACCGGATCGTTGACGGCGCCAGTGTTTGCGAGCATATGGTCTCGGCTATGAGCAAACCCAAGACTGATCAAGACACCATTCAAGCTATCATACGCGTAATGCTCGCTGAAATCGGCTCTGGAAAATCGTTTCTGCCAACCGATGTCGCGCGCCGCGCCGGGGGCGACCCAACCCGCACACCCGAATGGCGTCCGCTGCTTCGCACCGTCGGGCGCGTTGCCGCCATGCTTCAGGATTCCGGCGAGTTGACGGCGCTTCGCAAGGGCAAGCCGGTGGATATCCGTAAGGCCAAGGGGATACTTCGATATACCGTGCCGGTAAAGCCGGAGGGCGAGGTCGACGAACCGTCCGCTTCTGAACCAGCGCCTATCGTCACCGATACGCCCTAAATATTCGGTAAATCCCAGCCGCGTCGCCGGCAAGCGGCCTCGACGGTATTGCGCAGCAGCACCGCGATGGTCATCGGGCCGACGCCGCCCGGCACCGGGGTGATCGCACCGGCCACGGCTTTGGCCTCGTCAAAGGCGACATCGCCGACCAACCGCATCTTGCCTTCGCCGCGTTCGGGGGCGGGGATGCGGTTGATGCCGACGTCGATGACAACCGCGCCAGGGCCAATCCAATCGCCGCGAATCATTTCCGGGCGTCCGACGGCGGCCACCAGGATATCGGCGGCCCGGCATACGGCTGGCAGATCCTTGGTGCGGGAATGAGCGATGGTCACGGTGCAGTTCTCACGGGTCAACAGCGCCGCCATCGGCTTGCCGACAATGTTCGAGCGGCCCACGACAACCGCGTTCTTGCCCGACAGGTCTCCCAGATATTCCTTCAGCATCAGCAAGCAGCCCATTGGCGTGCAAGGCACCAGCGCGTCGCCGCCGGTCGCTAGGCGTCCGGCGTTGATCACGTGGAAGCCGTCGACATCCTTGGCCGGGTCGATCATGTCCAGCACCGCCTGTGGGTCCACTTGATCCGGCAACGGCAACTGGACGAGGATCCCGTCGACGCCATCATCGCTGTTAAGATCGGCGATCAGATCGAGGAGGGTCTGCTGATCGGTCTCGGCCGGTAATTTATGCTCGATCGAGCGCATACCGCATTCGGCGGTCTGCTTGCCCTTGTTTCGGACATAGACCTCACTCGCCGGGTCCTCGCCGACCAGCACCACGGCAAGGCCAGGCGCGGCGCCATGGGCCGCTTGCAGACCGGCGACGGCTTGACCAACCCGTTCCCGCAAGGCGGCCGCGAAGGCCTTGCCATCGATGATCTGTGCGTCCGACATGTTGCTCCCCAGGGTCTATAAGTTCCGTCACGGATCCTGCCGTTCGAGCCAGCGCGTCAGGTCGGCCAGCAAGGTCGCCGGATCGCCCTCGACCAACAATATCTTACGCCGGTCAGTCTGGCCGCTGGTGAGCTGGATCGAGGATTTGGCGATCCGCCACTGCTTTGCCAACAGGCGTATCAAGGCTTTGTTGGCGCGCCCGTCTTCCGGGACGGCGGTGACCGTCGCCGTCAACCAGGCGACACCCTTTTGGTCCGCCGCGACGCCCCTGAAACCATCCGCCGACGCGCCCGGCGTCAGGCGCAGGCGCACCCGCACGCCCTTGTTTACCGCCTCGAAAGGCACCGGATCAGCCGAGGCCCATCTGCACCAGATCGACGACGACGAAATCGCGAATGAAGATCAACACCAAAACCAGCAAGATCGGCGAGATATCCATGCCGCCGAGATTGGGCACGAACCGTCTGATCCGCCGCAGCGCCGGGTCGGTGATTTTGTGTAAAAAATCCATCACCAGAAAGACAACTCGATTCTGCGTGTTGATGATGCCGAAATTGATCAGCCACCCCATCGCCACATAGATGAATAAACACCAGATGTAGATGCTGATGACGGTATTGAGCAGATTGGCGAAAGCAAACATCGGCGGTGTCTCTCCGGTGTGCGGCGGTTTCGAAATCTACTGCCGGTGCGGGGCTACGGCAAGCAGCAGAGCCGAGATAGGCATCGCCGGCCGCTGCGACAAGGCGGGCGTCCCGGCCAGAGTGGCGGGATTGCCGGGCGCGAACCGCCTGAAAGCACCACGCCCGCCACGGCGCCGGGGGTTAATCAATCGATCTGGTGTCCGCCACAAGCGATCTTCGCGAGCGCCGGGGCATGCCGATCACACTTCGATCACACCGATCACAGTTTGACCTTGCAAAAGGCGTGCGCACGGACCTATACAGTCCGCCTCAGACCAAGGCATTTCAAGCCTTTCTGGTCGGTGGGGCCGTAGCTCAGATGGGAGAGCGTCGCGTTCGCAATGCGAAGGTCAGGAGTTCGATCCTCCTCGGCTCCACCAATTCTCTTTTTGACCCTGAAGAACCCGCTAAGACCTTGAAAAGTAAGGTGGGAATCGCGGTTCGATAACCTTCTTTTCGGTCATATGGCACCCGCCCGCCAAACGCTAGTTTGAGCACCATTTTTTTATACTCATAGTGCTCGGAAGCCCATAATTTCCAAGGGCTTGAGAGGAATGCGCAGACAGTTCGATAACTTTCCTCGAAGGGTTGGCGTGGTTTGGTCGCTCCGGTGCTCTGTTCGGCCAACGTAATTTTCTGGGATTCGAACTTTTTTATCTGTTTTTCGTAGGCCTTGATCAAGGTCGGGCTGTCGCAACCGATCAGGCGTTCCATGAGTCGCGCCATCTTGGTGTTGGCGCCGGTCTCATCAATGAAGATCAGCCGTTCCGGGTCGAGGTCGAGCTGACCTTCAAACCAGTCCTGGCGTCGAGCTTGGACGTCCGGACGCTCTTGCTCGGCCGCGTGCCCTGTCTTTTTTTGTGCGTCAGACCCCGCTTGGCAAAGAAGTGCCAGACCGTCGCCGGGCAGGCCCGCACCTCGCGCTCCGACAGCAGCCGTCCGGCGATCTCATGCAGCGCGATATCCTTGTCGACCAACACCAAGCCAAGAATAAAGGCTTCGTGCGTATCCAGCTTCGAGCCCGGCGGATGACCTTGCCGGGCCGGCTCAAGAGAGCCTTCCGAGCGCCACTGCTGGTGCCACTTAACCGCCGATGACGGCGCCACCGAAAACCGCGCCGCGGCCGCCCGGGCCGTCATCCCGCCCTCAATCGCGCCAACAACACGTTCGCGAAGCTCAATTCCGTATGCTCGCACCATCTCTGCCTCCAAAATCGCCTGGAGACACTGAATCATGTGGCTTGCATCCTGGGAATCCCTCTTTTTGATTCGGTGTTCGTTAAAGCTGCTCTAGTTAGCCAAATTATTGGAAACTCCGGGCTTGATTATCCATCGCCCGAAGTGGCATCAGCGAAACTATCAGTCCAATAACGTTGAATTTAAACGTCGTTTAGGCTATCCTTCATAAGCTAAAAGTCAGTCCTATGGTTCAATGCCTGTTTATCTGCAATACGTAATTAGCATGCGCCTAAATGATGCGCCGGATCTTTAACGGTGTCCCGAACTGGTGAGGCATGTAATCAGGGCCGTTCAACGCTGACCTCTTGGTGGGCCGCGTGCCCGGGTCCGGTTGGAACGAATTGATTCCCTCGGCGAC
>JAQBUJ010000469.1 GCA_027623845.1 Pseudomonadota bacterium | reverse complement strand
CTGGCGGTTGATCAATCTGAACATCGCCCCCTACGACGCCGCCAAGCATGCCGGGATCGGGATCGTCGCCGACGCCTGGGTCGGCATCGAGGCGTTGGATCACACGATCGCGGCCTACCAGGCGCCCTATGAATGGCGGGAGCGGGCGGGGATGGAGATCGAACGCTGGAATCAGACCGCGAACAAGGCATTAGCCGCGGACAACGCGCTCCGGCCATCGGACGCCCAAGTGGTTGGCGCGATCGCCCGTGCGGCGGGAAAGAACGATACCGTGGTCTGCGCCGCTGGCGGTTTGCCGGGCGAATTGCACAAGCTCTGGCGGGCAGCGGACAACCGAGGCTATCACCTGGAATATGGCTATTCCTGCATGGGCTATGAGATTGCTGGCGGGCTTGGCGTCAAGATGGCGCTGCCTGACCGAGAGGTCTTTGTCATGGTCGGTGATGGCAGCTATCTGATGATGAACTCAGAGATCGCGACCTCCGTTGCGTTGGGCCGCAAGCTGATCATCACGGTGCTCGACAATGGTGGCTTTGGTTGCATCCAGCGTTTGCAAACCGGGACCGGCGGCGCACCCTTCAACAACATGTTCGACGATATCCCCGGCGGCGATGCGGCGGGCATCGACTTTGCCGCCCACGCGGCGAGCCTTGGGGCTATCTCCGAGCGGGTGACCGGCATCGCCGACCTCGAAGCGGCTCTCGCCCGCGCACGCGGCAATGATCACACGACGGTCGTGGTCATCGAGACCAATCCGGCGACCAGCACCGAAGCAGGCGGCGCTTGGTGGGACGTGCCGATCGCCGAGGTGTCCGAGCGGGCCACCGTTCAGCAGGCGCGCGTGACTTACGAAGAACGAATCGGTGGGGAACGAGGGCGCAACTGACCGGTTCTATCGCGACCATGATGACAGACGCCGGCGCGGCGTTGCTGGTTTGAGCGAGGCGATGTGATGTGGTGTGTTGCCGGCCAGTGCAAGGGTATCCGAGGGAGGAATTGATGGCTGGTCTTTATTACGAACAATTCGAGATCGGGATGGAGTTCAAACACGAACTCACCCGTACGGTTTCGGAGATGGACAACATCATGTTCTGTGCGATGACCCATAATCCGCAGCCGCTTCACCTCGACGAGGAATTCAGCAAGGGGACCGAGTACGGTCAGCGGATCGTCAACAGCCTGTTCACGCTTGGACTGGTGATCGGCGTGTCGGTTAGCGACACGACCTTGGGGACGACGATCGGCAATCTCGGCATGACTGATACCCGTTTCGCCAACCCGGTGTTCCATGGCGATACGATCCGCTCGATTACCACGGTTAAGGATAAGCGCGAGTCGAAATCGCGCCCCACCGCTGGTTTGGTGATTTTTGAGCATCGCGGCTACAATCAGCGGGACGAGGAAGTCGCGTTTTGCGTGCGCACTGCGTTCATGCGGAAACAACCGGTATGATCATCCGCTCCTGGTTGTTCGTTCCCGGCGATTCAGAGCGAAAGCTCGAGAAGGCCCGGGACAACGAGGCCGACGCCCTGATCCTCGACCTGGAGGATGCGGTGTCGGACGATCGTCAAGACGTCGCGCGCAAAATGATCCGCGAGTATCTGCTGGACCGCACCGACCGTTCGCGCCAGCAACTCTGGGTTCGGATCAATCCGCTCGATACCGAGCTTTCGTTGCCGGATCTGGCGGCGGTGATGCCCGGTGCGCCGGATGGCATATGTCTGCCAAAAGTCTATTCAGCGAAAGATGTCAACACGCTGGGAAACTATCTCTCGGCGCTGGAGGCCCGCGAGGGGTTGGTGATCGGATCGACCAAGATCGTGGTCGTCTCTACCGAAACCGCGGCCTCGTTGCTCAGCTTTCATACCTATCTGGAAGGGGTGACGGACCGGTTGTCGGCGATTACCTGGGGGGCCGAGGATCTGTCGGCGGCGCTCGGCGCCAGCGACAACATGCACCCGACCTCAGGCGGCTATGACGATCCCTATCTGATGGCGAAATCCTTCTGTCTCGCCGCCGCGCGGGCGATCGATGTGCAGCCGGTCGGCGTTGTCTATGTGAACTATCGCGACATGGACGGATTGGCGGCGGATTGCCTGCGTGATCGGCGCTCGGGCTTTATCGGCAAGATCGCCATCCACCCGGCGCAGACCGCGATCATCAATAACGCTTTCACCCCTTCGCCCGAAGAGGTCGCCCATGCGCGCCGTGTGGTCGATGTGTTCGATCAACACCCCGGCCTGGGTGTTGTCGGCCTGGAGGGCAAGATGCTCGACATGCCGCACCTGAAACAGGCCCGCAACGTGCTGGCGATGGCGGCGGAAATCGCGGCGCGGCGTTAGAGCGCGACCGGTTCTGCTCGATCTTGACGCTGTGCGACGATCTATTCAGCGGCGCGTTGGGTGCCGTCTTCTTCCTGTTGCAGCGCGAAGATCGAGGTGTAGCCGCCTGACCAATCCGGTGGCAGCAGGCAGGGCTCGGCGTCAAACTCGGCCCAGCGAGCCGGCTTGCCGCGCACGACCTTGAAATTCTTGTCGCAGGGCGCGGGATGTGGGGTGATCGCCAGCGCGTCGGCTGCGGTATAGGCATTGATCAGCAGCGGGCGCATGCGCGAGGACATGTTCGGCATCGAGCCATGCACCGTGCGGCAATGATGTATCGTGACGGTTCCGGCCTTCCCCTTCATCCAGCCGGCGGTCTCCATCGGCAGCGTCGCGGCGTCGGCGTCGGGCATCGCACCGACCCATTCATCCTTGGCGTTGTAGTGATCGTAAATTGGCCCGTTTTGGCTGCCGGGGATGGCGCCCATCGGGCCCATCTCGTCATCGACGTCGTTCATGTAAAGACCGATCGCCAGCACCGAATAATTGGTATGCGGATAGAACGGGATGTCTTGGTGCCACTTTACCTCCTCGCCGCCACTCCCCCATTTGAAGTTTAGCTTGGAGTGGTGAAACACCACGTCCGGACCGAGAAGATCTTCGGCCACGTCAACGATTGGCCCCTGGCTGGCGAAATCCCAATAGGCGTCATGGAAGGCGACCGGTGTGGTCAACCGCCGCAATCGTGGAGCCTCAGCGGTATGGCCGGGTTCCAGGTCGAATTTGCTGTTCGACTTGCTGACGCCCCGGCTTTCTTCGATGAAGCCATTGGTGGCCTCCCAGATCCGCTCAAGCCATTCCGGACCAACAAAGTCTTCAAGCACCAGGTAGCCGTCGCGAAAATACTGTTCGCGCTGGGTTTGGGTGAGGGTTTTCGGCGCATGGGAAAGAATTTTTTCGGGTTTCATGAGAACCTTCCGTCGGTCAATGCCTAGCCAACTCATGGATTTTCAAACCGTACCCTACCCGACTTGCAGGTCGGTGCGAAGGGCCGCTAGAGATTAGCCGGACTTCCGTCCGACAGGACCTTCATTTCAGCCCCGGCAATCTAGAACGCCTTCAGCACCGCGAGCAGATGGCCGCGGTCCGCATCGGTTAACAACTTTCTTGCACGCGGTAGGACATGCTCATTCTCGAAGGCAATGTGCCGCCGCATGGATTCGAACAAACCGCGCAACATATACCAGGGTCACTCCAGAACCCGAAATCCCTGGTGTGAGATGACGCGAAAATTATCGGTGACGGTATCGCGCCACGCGCGCCA
>JAQBUJ010000468.1 GCA_027623845.1 Pseudomonadota bacterium | reverse complement strand
TCAAAAGGATCTCGAGGGATTCAGACTGCTCAATTCATGTCACGCGAAAATTCACCCGATTGCCCTGAAAGGGCTGGTGGATCAACTTGCGAACACGGTCGGCGTCGACGAGGATATCGCCATTAATGTCACCCAATTCCCCATGGTTAACGCCTTCGCCTTGCCCGGGCGGCACATGGTGCTGACGGAAAAACTGATCGAAAAAGCCGAAACTTCCGCCGAGGTCGCCGGGGTCATCGCCCATGAACTTGGGCATATGAAACTCAACCATCCAACCGAGGCATATTTTCGCCGGGGTCTCTTGTCAGCCGTCGTCGATGCGGTTTTCGGAGGCGGCTTGGGCGGCGAGGGCTTTGAATCGGTCGCCGCCTTGGCGATCACCTTCAGCTATTCCCGCGATGACGAAGCGGCGGCGGATGACATCGCGATCAACGCCCTCAACGACGCTGGTATCACCACCCAAGGCATAGCCGATTTCTTTAGCCGCGAGGCCAAGCTTCCCGAGGGGTTGCAAAAGATGATGGCGAACTTGGAATGGCTGTCCACTCATCCCAGTAACCAGGACCGCCGGCAAAACGCCCTGGAGCAAGGGACCGGCCGCAACCCGGCGCTTTCTCCGGAAGGCTGGCGCGCGCTGCGCAAGATTTGCGCGAAGTGATTAAAGTTTCTCGCCCCGCAGCGCCTTACGCAACCGTTTGATGTGCAGCCGGGCGCCAAGCGATTGTGGGCTGATCTCTAGGGCTTTCTCAAAGGCTTTCAGCGCGCTTTCCGGCTTATCTATAGCCCGGTAGATCAGTCCCAGTCCCGCCAGCGCGCCGAAATGTCGGGGCTCCAGCGCCAAGGTGCGCTCAATATCCCGGACCGAGCCCTCAAAATCCCCGAGCAAATACAGAACGGTCGCCCGCTTGTTCCAGCCCTCGGCGAAATCCGGCGCCTCGGCGATGATTTGGTTGAACGCGGCGAGCGAGCGCTGATACCCGCCGGGCACCATCAACTGGCTCCCAACCTGCATCAACGCGTCGATCTTCGGATTGTCGTGGTGGATCCAAATCAGCCAGATCTGCTGCTCGATATGGTGCGCTTGATCGACATCCGCCGCCACTTCCAGCCCGGCGAACAAAGCCGGAAGGCGGGGGTCTTTCTGGTCGGCCCGCGCCATGCCCAAGTTGCCGGCAACAGCGAGGAGAACCAGGAACGGGGTCAGGAGCGTCCGCATCCGCTAAGTATGACGCCAGTCCGGTCTGGAACCAAGAGGGCGGAGCCAGCCCCACGATCAGGTGATCGGCAGGCTTCCCTCATCCAAGGCGCGCGGGGCCGGACCGCCCGTCGCCCAGTCCAGCAACTCCACCGTATGCAGCACCGGTACGCCAACCCCATCAGCAAGCTGGGTCATGCAGCCGATATTGCCCGTTGCGATGATCTCGGGATGCGTCGTCGCGATATTGGCCAGCTTACGCTGCCGCAGGCGTTCAGCGATCTCCGGCTGCAGGATGTTATAGGTCCCGGCGGAACCACAGCACAGGTGGCCCTCGGGCACATCCTTGACGGTGAAACCAGCCTGGCGCAGCAAGGTTTGCGGTGTCGATTTGATCTGCTGGCCATGCTGCATCGAACAGGCCGAGTGATAGGTGACCGATTGGCCGGTCTGGATCGCCGGTGCAACAATGCCGATCTCTTCCAGCACCTCGACGATGTCACGGCTGATCGAGGCGATGTGCGCCGCCTTAGCCGCATAGGCCGGGTCCTCGCGGAGCATCCAGCCATAATCCTTCATCGTGGTGCCGCAGCCCGACGCATTGGTCACCACGGCATCCAACCCGCGCAGCACCGCTTCGGTTGACCAGGCATCGATATTGGCCCGCGCCGCCATCAGCGCTAGCGCTTCGTTGCCCATATGATGGTTCAGCGACCCACAGCAGCCGGCGCCCTTGGCCACCACGACCTCAACCCCATGGCGGGTCAGCAATCGCACCGTCGCCTCATTGATCTGCGGCGCCAAAACCCGCTGCGCACAACCGGACAACAGCGCCACCCTGGCCCGCTGTTTGCCCTCAGCGGGGAAAACCTGCGGGCGGTCGACCGGGCTTGGCGGCTGAAGGATGCTCGGCGCCAGCTTGAGCATCGCCCGGAGCCGTCCGCCAAAGGCATCGCCAACCAACGGCGCCAATGACTTGGCCAGCCATGCCCCGGCCAACGCCACGCGAAACAATCCCGGCGATGGCAGGATCAACGCCAGTAAACCGCGCAACCAGCGATCAAATGCCGGTCGCCGGAACGTCTGCTCGACCCGCTTTCGCGCGTGATCCACCAGATGCATGTAGTTCACGCCCGACGGGCAGGTGGTCATGCAGGACAGGCACGACAGGCACCGATCGAGATGCTTGACGACCTGGGCCGTGGCTGGTCGATCGTTTTCCAGCATGTCCTTAATCAAGTAGATTCGGCCGCGCGGGCTGTCGAGTTCGTCGCCGAGCAGCACGTAAGTCGGGCAGGTCGCGGTACAGAAGCCGCAATGCACACAGGACCTGAGAATACTGTCGGCGGCCTTGATATCCGGGTCGGCGAGCTGCGCCAGGGTGAAATGTGTCTGCATTGGATCTGTTTAAATCCCCGCGACCATGCGGCCTGGATTGAGTACGCGCTGCGGATCGAAGCTGTCCTTGACCCGCGCTGATAACGCCGCCAGTGGCGCTGGTTGGGGCTGGAACACCGGGACGGCCGCCCGAATATCCGCCGGCGCCCGGACCAAGGTCGCATGGCCTCCGCACGGCGCGACGGCGGCGCGCACCGCTAGGTGCCCCGCGTCGTCACTTGGCGGCAGCGATAGCCAGATCAGGCCGCCGGACCAATCGTAGAAAGCCTCAACGTCCCGGCCCGTGGCCAAAGCCGCGACCACACCTTGACCAGCCGAAGGCGGCACTGACAGCCGACAGATCAAACGGTCCGCCGGTTCCGCCAGATACACCGCATCACGCACCTCAGCCCAGAATTTGACGGAGTTTCGGCTGTGCAATTCCTCGATCGCGCCAAAGCCGGCCAATTCATCCTTCAACTCGCGGCATCGCTGTTCGACCGACGGTCCAAAGCCTTCCAGGCGCAACGCGGTGATTGCGCCGCCGGCATTGGCCACATAGGAAACCGCCGAACGTCCGGCGATCCCTGACGGCAGATGCGCCGCACCGGCCACCTCATGGGCACTGTTCATCGCCGCCGCCATCGCCCTTGTCGCAGCATTGTCATCCAAGCCCAGCAACAACACGGTATAAGTTTTCTCCGGCGCCGGCAGAACCTTGAAAGTCAGCTCGGTGATGACCGCCAAGGTGCCGAACGACCCGGTCATCAGTTTGGAAAGATCATAGCCGGTGACATTCTTGACCACCCGACCGCCGGACTTGAACGCCTCGCCGCGTCCGGAAACCGCGTTGAAGCCAAGCAGATGGTCCCGAGCCGCGCCCATCTTGATCCGCCGCGGTCCCGAAAGATTGCAGGCGAAAGTGCCGCCGATACTGCCCTGATCCACCGGCAGCCCGAACAACGGGCCGGTATCCATCGGCTCAAACGCCAGCATCTGCCCCCGTTCGGCCAGAACAGCCTCAATCTCGGCACGCGGCGTCGCCGGCTTCGCCGACAGAACCAGTTCCTCCGGTT
>JAQBUJ010000467.1 GCA_027623845.1 Pseudomonadota bacterium | reverse complement strand
CGGTCGTAAAACCACCCCAGCGTGTTGCAATATTCGTAGCAATGCTGCGACAGGGAAAAATTGTTCGCGCCATGGGTCTCCAACAAAACCTGTGCGGCGCCAAGTTGCAGCGTGTCGACAATCGCCCGGGGCGCTTTGCCGGCTTTGAGAAGGTTGGCCAGATGTTCGATAAAGCCGGGCTCCGGTTGCCGGATGATCGCTTCGATCAGGGCTTCCGATTCAAAGCGGGTCAGCGGCTCGGCATTGTCGAACAAGGCCCGCTCGGCGTCGCTGACACCGGCATAGGGCACAGCGGACAGGGTTTCGCCCTCCAGATGGATCTTCACCGCGTTGCAGGCCATCTCATAGGTCGAATACCAGCGCGGCCCGACCGCGATGTCCAGGGCCCCGGCATAGATCACGTCGTGCGACTCCTTGGCGTCCCAGCCAATGGCGTCGCCAAGCTCGACCGTGGCCCGGGCCCGAAAAGCCTTGTGTCCGGTGGTGTAGGAGCGGTTGTTATGGGCCCGGTCCTGGACATCGATCAGGCCGGCGAAAGCCAGCTCGGCGAGCACGGTCTCGCGGTTCGGTTTGTCTTCCATTAGCCCCAGGAAAACCCGATAGGCGTCTTCGACATTACCGCGATGGACATGGGTCATCCATTGGTCCAACCGCTCTCGGATCGGGCCGGAGAGATGTTGCGGTTGCTGATCCGGCCAATGCACGACAGGCACTGGAGGGTCGCCCGGCGGCAGGGTATAGCCGCGGGCATAATGCCCCGGCGCCTTCAGCACCTTTTGGTTCCAGATATCGAGGCCGGTGGGCATGTACCAGATAGTTTGGGCATAAGGCAGGCCCTCGGCGCCCTTTGGCATCATGCCGGCCAGATTTAACGTCGCCCGGGCGCTTAACAGGCAATGGTCGTTGTTGACGAAGTTTATGTAACCGTCATCAATCCGCTCATGATACGGCACATGCGTGTAGGGGCCGTGGATACGCACCGCCTGGGCCAACATTTCGGTCAGCGGCCGTCCGGCGCGCACGATGTCGTAGCAAACCTCGCTCGCCCCGTGTTGGTCGCGCGCCATGATCCGCTCTTCCATACGATCGTACAGACCGCGCGCTTGGGTATTCATCGGGGTTGAGTCAGGCATGACGACCTCCACGATTGTCCGATCGCAGTGGATCACAGGTGATCCATTTTGCGTAATCGGCGGTGGGAACGGTTAGTTTTCCCAGTCTGCGGGGCAGCGCCAATCGTTGCAAGCTGGAGCGCGCGCACACCTGTGATTTGCATGAGCCCTTAACAGATCAGCGCGACAGCATTCACCAAATCGTCGCAAACTTGAAACATTCCTGAAGGATGTCGGCGCGATTATTGGGAGGGGACAGGTATTTTCCCTGCGGGATTTGAAGGCAATTGTTCCCAACATCGCCAAAAGCAGGAAATGGACCGCTGATTTCACTCAGCTAACCTTCAAGCGTCGCAGGACTACAAATGGTCGGACGGTGCGCCACCGAAACTCCCGAATGGCCCAACGTGGGGCAGGACCATTTTGTCGCCTGCCACCACGCCGAGGACCTTGATTTTTCGCGATAGAGCGCGACGACCTATGTTTGTAACCATCGGGTGTTTGGCGGAGCCTTACGCCCCGGTGAAGTTCGGGACCCGGCGTTCCGAGACCGCCCGGATGCCTTCCTTGAAATCGTCGGTCTGGCGCAAATTATTTTGCACCACCAACTCGTGGTCGGTGGCTTTACGGACTTTGTCGGCCAGGCCCTGGCGCATGGTGGCGCGGGTTTCCACCACCCCTAATGGGGAGTTTTCAGCGATCTCGGCGGCGAGCGCTTGCGCCGCGCCACGCACCTCGTTGAGCGGCACCAGCATGTCGGCCAGGCCCCAGGCGGCGGCTTCCTCGCCCTTGATCCGGCGGCTGGTATAGAACATCAGATTGGCGCGCTGCTGGCCGATCAGCGCCGGCAAGGTATAGGTCAGGCCGAAACCGGGGTGGAAGCCGAGTCGGGTGAAATTGGCGGCGAAACGCGCTTCCGGCGCCGCGACCCGGAAGTCGGGAACCAAGCACAGGCCTAGCCCACCGCCGATCGCCGCGCCCTGGACTGCGCCGACGATGGGGGTTTTGGTCGAGAACAGGCGCACCGCCTCAACGTAGAGGTGATTGGCCGGGCTGCCGTCGGCATCGGTTTTCTGTTCGCTGGTGCCGTCGGAGCTGAAATTGGCTCCGGCACAGAAGGATTTTCCAGCGGCGCAAAGCACGGCGGCGCGCAGGTTGCTGTCGCCATCGATCACTTCCATGGCGGTGGCGATCTGTTGGATCAGCGCATAGTCGAAGAAGTTATGGGGCGGGCGTTGAATTTCAATCGTGGCGACATGGCCGTCGACGGTTATGCCAAGGGCGTCGAAGTTAGGGAAGGTAGCCATATTGTCTCTCCGGGGCGGTTTGTTCGACTTTGGTCCGAAAGGGAAGGCAGGGTCAATCGCGCGGATGCTTGATGATCAAGGCGTCGACGATCGATAGCCCATCACCGGGGCGATGCACCAGCACCGGGTTTAAATCGACTTCCGCGACCTGTTCGGCGCTAGCGGCGGCGAAACGGGACAGTTTTTCCATGAGGTCGAGCAGGGCGTCGATGTCCTGGCCCGCCGCATTCAGCATTGCCGCGCCGCGTAACTTTGCCAGCAGAGCGCGAGCGTCTTGGCGGTCCAGCGGCACCGGCGCAAAAGCGACATCGCGGGAGGCCTCGACGGCGGTACCGCCGAAACCCGCCATCAGCGTCGGTCCGAAACCGGAACTGTTGCTGACCCCGAGGATCATCTCCAGGCCCGGTTTGGCCATCGGTTGCACCAGGGTGCCGAGAATTCGGGCGTCGGGGGCGTTGGCGGTGACCCGCTTTTGGATGGCCTCGAAGGCTTGCCGGGCCGCGTCGGCGCCGGTGATCGCAAGCGCGACGCCGCCGGCGGCTGATTTATGCGGCAGATCAGGAGATTGGATCTTCAAGGCCACCGGACCAGAGATCTGCGCTGCCGCCTCGGCGGCTTCATCACCGGTCGTCGCCAAAATGCCGGAGACCGCTTGAATGCCGCCTCGGGTTAGCAATTGCATCGCCTGATGCTCGGCGATCACCTCGGGCGCGGCAGCTAAATCGGTAGCTAAATCGGCGACCAGCCCGGCATCAGGAGCGGCTCCAGCCGGCGTTATAGGACGCGCCAGAAACCGCTCCCTCACCTGGCGATAGGTGACCATTGCGGCTAGCGCTCGGGTGCAGTGACGCATATTGGTAAACAACGGGAGGCCGGCCTTAGCCAGAAGCGTGACGACATCCGGATGCGGCAGGGTATAGCTCCACATCAGGATCGGCTTGGTGGTGGCGCTGCCCAATTCGGCCAGCGCCTCCGGTTCGCGCTGCAGGGTCGCCGGATTGCGGGCCGAGGTGATTGAGATCACCGCATCGACCTGATCCGAGGCGGCGATCATCGCGCTCATCTTTGCATAGCCTAATTCGCGGATCACCCCGGCGGTTCCGTCGACCGGGTTCTGCGAGGTTCCGTAACTCGGCAGGTGCTGATCAATATCGGCTCGGGTCGCCGGATCGAGCATCGGAACGTCCAATCCGTCGGCGGCGCAGCTATCGGCCATCCAACCGCCGGCGCCGC
>JAQBUJ010000466.1 GCA_027623845.1 Pseudomonadota bacterium | reverse complement strand
CCCGAGCCGAGGGCATGGTCGCCGCCTATGACGCCGCCATGGCCGCCGGCGACGGCGCGGTCGCCTTCGAGGGCAAGATGATCGACGTCCCGGTGGTCGCCCGAGCCGAGCGCATCCTGTCGATCCGCGACAAGATCGCCGCCAAGGGCTAGCGCGGCGGTTTATCAACCGTCACCGACGCTTATCCGCCGCCATCCCGGCGCTATTCCGGCTCCACTAACCGTCGTCCCGGCGCTCCTACAACCCGTCATCCCGGCGTAGGCCGGGACCCATTCCTCCGGCGTTGGCTGTCGCACGGATGTGGCGCATATTCGCCGCTCCGTTATTGGACTGGGGATGGCGGAATGGGCCCCGCCCTTCGGCGGGGTGACGGAGGAAATGGCGGAGGTTTTGGTCGACTGATTGGCGTCGTTAGCGCCCCGCCCACCGCCTTCTAGCCGCTGTTCCGGCTCCACCAACCGTCGTCCCGGCGCCACCAAAATACCGTCATCCCGGCGCAGGCCGGGACCCATTCCTCCGGCGTTGGCTGTCGCACCGATGTGGCGTCAACTCGCCGCTCCGTTATTGGACTGGGGATGGCGGAATGGGCCCCGCCCACCGCCTTCTGGCCGCTGTTCCACCCCCCAACCCGCGATCACCCGACGTGCAGGACCGCCTTGCCGCTGAAGGTGCGGTCGAGCAGGGCGCTGGCCATTGCGCCGGATTCTTCCCAGGAGGCCTCGCGCTCGATCCCACAGGATAACCGGCCCGCCGCGACCAGCCGCAGCAGCCGGGGCAGATTGTCGCTTGGCGGGGTGATCTCGGCTTGCGAATAGAGATAAAAACCCATCACCTTGGCCTGGCCGGAGAACATGAACGGCCTGACCTCGATGGAGATCTCCGGCGCCGCAGTAACGCCATAGCAGACGCAGATCCCGTCCGGCGCCAGCGCCTTGATACCGGCCTCCAGGATCGCGCCGCTAACCCCGTCGACCACCAGCCGGTAGCTGCCGGGGTCACCCAGGCCGGCGCCATCGGCGCTGACCAGCGGCGTGCAATCGCCCAGCGTCTCGACGAAGGCCACTTGGTCGGCGCGGCGCACCTGGGCCACGGTCTCGGCGCCGCCGATCAGGGCCAATTGGGTCGCGAACATGCCGACCCCGCCGGTCGCCCCGGTGATCAGCGCTTTTCTGCCGATCAACGCCGTCGCCGCGTCCACCGCGTGCAGCGCCGTCAGCCCGGCCACCGGCAAGGTCGCGGCCTGGGCATCGGAGACGCCGTCCGGGATCGGCGCGATGAAAGGGGTTCGCACCGAGACCAACTCGGCCCAACCCTCCATGGCGGTGGAAAACCCGACGACGCGGGTGCCGGCCGCCGGGCCTGAGCCATCGGTGGCGGCGGTCTCCACGGTGCCGGCGAAATCCCAGCCGATCTGCATCCCCGGCTCGGCGACGCCCCGCGCCCGGCCAAGTTCGCCCCGGTTCATCGAGAAGGCTTTTACCCGCACCACCGCCTCGTTGGAGAAGGGCGGGCGCAGGGTCCCGGCGGTCAGCCCGACAACATGCTCAGCCCCCGGCGTGGCGGTGATACGGCGAATTTCAATGGACGACATGGCCAGCTCCTTTTGCTGGTCCCGAGGGTGGCGGGAGACGCCGAGCGATGCAAGTGGGCGATATTTCCGGCCCACGGAGACCAGTGTTAGCGCCATGCCCGCCCTCTGTTTACGTCATCCCGGCACCACCAAAATACCGTCATCCCGGCACCACCAAAATACCGTCATCCCGGCGTCTTATAACCCGTCATCCCGGCGTAGGCCGGGACCCATTCCTCCGGCGGTGATTATGAGACCGGTGAGGTGAAAATTTGTGGCCCTGGCGATTGGACTGGGGATGGCGGAATGGGCCCCGCCCTACGCCTGCCCTCGTGAAAACGGGGGGCGGGGTGACGGAAGAAAACGGGCGGGAAATGGTGACGGGGAGGAACGGAAGGCAGGGCGGGTTTATTTTTGGCTGGCGGGTATCGCCGGGCAGGCGGTGATCGGCCCGAATGTCGGCAGTGCGGCGAGCCAGGGGCGGGTTTGCTCCGGTAGCTTGCAAGTCTGGTGCGCCTGCACGATGACGCTGAACAGCGCGATGGCGATCCAGCAAACCGCCCCTTCCATTGCACCGGCTCGTGTTCCCGGCTAGAACCTCTGCGCCGGTGCCGCGCGTATTCCGCGCCGCCGCCAACTCGCACACCGAAGACCCGGAGCAGCCGATGGCCTCGTATCAGTATATCTACGTCATGAAGGATCTTTCGAAGACCTTCCAGGGCGGCCGTGAGGTGTTGAAGAACATTCATCTGTCGTTCTTCCCCGGCGCCAAGATCGGCGTGCTAGGGGCGAATGGTTCGGGCAAATCGACCTTGCTGAAGATCATGGCCGGGGAGGAGACCGAGTTTCGCGGCGAGGCCTGGGCCGCCGATGGGGTCAAGATCGGTTATCTGCCGCAGGAGCCGTCGCTGGAAGCCGGCAAAACCGTGCATGAGACGGTGATGGAAGGCATGAGCGAGACCAAGGCGTTGCTGGATCGGTTCAACGAGGTAAGCGCGCGTTTCGCCGAGGAGATGACCGACGACGAGATGAACGCGCTGCTGGCCGAGCAATCGGATCTGCAGGAGAAGATCGACGCCGCCAACGCCTGGGATATCGACCGGACCATCGATATCGCCATGGACGCGCTGCGCCTGCCGCCGCCGGACGCCGATGTCGGCCCGCTGTCGGGCGGGGAGAAGCGCCGGGTGGCGCTGTGCCGGTTGTTGCTGGCCGCTCCGGACATGCTGTTGCTGGATGAGCCGACCAACCATCTGGACGCCGAGTCGGTGACCTGGTTGCAACGGTTCCTGCACGACTTCCCCGGCACCGTGGTGACGGTGACCCATGACCGCTATTTCCTCGACAACGTGGCCGGCTGGATCCTGGAATTGGATCGCGGCCAGGGCATTCCCTATGAGGGCAACTATTCCGGCTGGCTTGAGCAAAAGCAGAAGCGGCTGCAGCAGGAGGGCCGCCAGGAGGCCTCGCGCGCCCGGATGCTGGCCGATGAGCTGGAATGGGTGCGCGCCTCGCCGCGGGCCCGCCAAGCCAAGAGCAAGGCCCGGCTTGGCGCTTATGAGGAGTTGCTGGCGCAAAGCCAGAACAAGACCCAGGACACGGCGCAGATCTCCATCCCGGCCGGCCCCCGGCTCGGCGATCTGGTGATCGAAACCGAGGGGTTGTCGAAGGGATTTGGCGATCAACTGCTGATCGACGGCCTAACCTTCAAACTGCCGCCCGGCGGTATCGTCGGGGTGATCGGGCCGAACGGCGCCGGCAAGACCACCTTGTTCCGGATGATCACCGGCACTGATGCCCCGGATAGCGGCTCGATCGTCGTTGGTGACACGGTCAAGCTCGGCTATGTCGATCAGTCGCGCGACGCGCTGAACCCGACCGCCACGGTTTGGGAGGAGATCTCCGACGGCATGGAGGAGATCGAGCTGGGCAAGCGCAAGATGCAGAGCCGGGCCTATTGCGGGTTGTTCAATTTTCGCGGCGCCGATCAACAAAAGAAGGTCGGCCAACTGTCAGGCGGTGAGCGCAACCGGGTGCATCTGGCGAAGATGCTGAAATCCGGGGCCAATCTGATCCTGCTTGATGAGCCGACCAACGATC
>JAQBUJ010000465.1 GCA_027623845.1 Pseudomonadota bacterium | reverse complement strand
CTGCGTCGTTACATGGCCGCCATGGAACAAGCCAAGTTGGCGCCCCGGACGGCAGCGCGGAGATTGTCGGCGCTGCGCCAGTTCTATCGGTTTCTCTATGCCGAGGGGATGCGCCAGGACGACCCGAGTTCGGCGGTGGATGCGCCGCGCCAAGGCCGGTCGCTCCCGAAGATCCTTTCCGAGGCCGAGGTCGATGCATTGTTGGATGCCGCGCGAGACCGTGACGGTCCGGAAGGCAGCCGCTTGGTCTGTCTGTTGGAGATCGCCTATGCGACTGGCCTACGGGTTTCGGAACTGGTTGGGTTACCCTTGGCCACGGTGGCGCGAGACGCACGGCTGCTGATCGTGCGCGGTAAGGGCGGCAAGGAGAGAATGGTGCCACTCACCGAAGCGGCGATGGAGGCGATTACTGGCTATCTCGGAAACCGCGCCGTCTTCCTGTCGGGTCGTCCGGACTCACCATTTCTGTTTCCATCACGATCCGCCGAGGGCTATCTGACCCGTCGCCGGCTTGGCCAATTGCTGAAGGAACTGGCCGCAGAATGCGGGATCGACCCAGCCAAGGTCTCACCGCACGTGCTGCGCCATGCTTTTGCGACCCATCTGCTCGACCACGGCGCCGATCTGCGCAGCGTTCAACAAATGCTCGGCCATGCGGATATCTCCACCACGCAAATTTATACCCATGTGTTGGGCGAAAGGCTGCGCTCGGTCGTCGAGAAGCATCACCCACTCGCCAGGAAAACATAAAATGCGCGGTCGCAATGGTCACCGCTTATCGCCTGATCGGCTTGTGCTGGACTGGACATCCCGCTTGTGCGAATCAGGGACGCGAATGTCATGGTGGGGATCGACCCTTTGAGCGAACAACCGGGAAACCGCATGCGGGTGTTTCTTGATTTTGAGAAGGCGGTCGCCGACCTCGAAGGAAAAATCGAGGAGTTGCGACATCTTTCGACCGATGGCGATATCAATATCGTCGAGGAAGTCGGCAAGCTGCAATCCAAGGTCGAGCGGCAACTCAAGAGCACCTACCAAAAACTTTCGCCATGGCAGAAGGTTCAAGTCGCCCGGCATCCAAACCGCCCCCATTTCCAAGACGTCGTGGAAAATTTGGTTTCCGAGTTCACCCCGCTCGCCGGCGACCGAAACTTTGGCGAAGATAAGGCGATTGTCGGGGGGATTGGCCGCTTTCGCGGGTTTTCAGCGGTTATCATCGGGACCGAAAAAGGCGGCAGCACCCAAGAGCGAATAGAGACCAATTTCGGCATGGCTAAGCCGGAGGGGTACCGCAAGGCACGCCGCTTGATGGAACTGGCGGAACGGTTTCGATTGCCGGTGCTCACCTTCGTTGACACCGCCGGCGCCTATCCCGGCATCGGCGCCGAGGAGCGCGGGCAAGCAGAAGCGATTGCCCGATCGATCGAAACTTGCCTGGGCCTGACGGTACCGATTATTTCCACAATCATCGGTGAGGGTGGATCGGGCGGCGCCGTGGCGCTGGCGGCGGCCGACCGCGTGCTGATGTTTGAACATTCCATCTATTCGGTTATTTCCCCGGAAGGTTGTGCTTCGATCCTCTGGCGAAGCGGCGAACACGCCAAGGACGCGGCTGAGGCGTTGCGACTGACCGCGCAGGACTTGAAAAAAATGGACGTCATCGACGAAATTATTCCCGAGCCTCTTGGGGCGGCTCACCGGGACCGGGATGTCGCCCTTACCAGTCTTGGTGACGCGGTGGAGAAGGCGTTACGCGAGTTGGTCGCCATTGATGCAAACAGCCTGCGGTCGCGTCGCCGGGATAAATTTCTCGCCATTAGCAAAAATGGTTCGAGTTGATTCTCTCCGACTTTTTCGCGTTTTTGGACATTAATTCATGTCCGAGTGGCAATCTTCAGATCTTTAGAGGAGCCGCAAGGTGACCGCTATCTTTCCCGTGCTCTATCTGCCCGTCGAGGAAAAGGGGCGAGAGTTCGATTCGAAACTCCTGATCGCAGCGGCGGCGGCTGCAGAACACGGGTTGTCGGTGGTTATCGGGGAAGTGTGGGGGATGAACCGCAATTTCAAGCGAATGCCGCCGGGCGTCGTGTTGTTCAAGGGCGTCAATAAAGTCCAGGAAACCAATATGCGGAACGCCGCTCGTCATGGCTATCTTATCGCCGCCATGGACGAAGAAGCGATGGGCTTGTCGGATTCTCGATTCCTCGTGCGCGATGTGCATCCCAGCATGCCCAAAGTGTGCGATGCGTTGCTTGCCCAAGGCCCCTTTCAAGCCTCGGTGATGATCGATCAGGCAGACATGGATCGATCGAAGATTTTCGTCACCGGCAACCCTCGGCTCGATCCGCTTCGCTTGCCATTGCGTCAATCCCATGACGCCGAGGTGGCCAGGCTAAGGCAGCGCCACGGTCGATTTGTCGTCGTCAATACCACCTCCGGCGGGGTGAATTCGGCGTGGGGCAACCTCGCAGAGTACCGGAAAGTCCTTCAGAATATCGGTTGGCTGGACCCGGAAAAGCCGGAGGATGAGGCGGACTATCGAGACCACATAGACCATGATCAGCGAAATTTCGAAGCAGCCAAGGAATTGCTCGAAATTTTGCCCGTAGCACTTCCGGACCATGCGATTGTCCTACGCCCGCATCCCTCGGAACGGTCCGAAACCTGGATTGACCATTGTCGCGGCATCCCGCGCACCGAAGTGGTCACCGGAACCAGCGCGGCGCCCTATATTCTCGCTTCCGAGTTGTTGATCCATACCGGCTGCACCACGGGTGTCGAGGCGGCGGTTGCCGGACAACCAGCGCTTTCGCTGATGCCGGTCGGCGCCCGCATCCATGACCAATATCTCTCGAATATCGTCAATCCGAGCGCTGATACTGCCGCCGGGGTGGTCGCATTGGCGCGCGAACATCTTTACGGTCAGACCCGGGTCGCGGAGCCATTGACGGAACGAATGGACGCCTATCTCAGGATCGATGCGGACCGATTCGCTTTCGACAATTGCGCCTTCGTGTTGTCGGAGTTGTTGCGCAAGCGGGCCGGAGGAAGCTTCGAGCCGTTCCACTGGACGCTACCGTCGAGCGGCCTAGAGCCGGTGGAGCGAAACCCCCGCCAGCGTGCCAAGATGACGGTATCGGACGCCGATCTCACTGACCGCCTGATCGCGATGCGAAAGGTGCTTGGCCGATTTTACAATGTATCGGTTTTCAAGTTGGCCGAAAGCCTCTACGTCCTTGAGGCCCGCAGCTAAACCCGCTCTCAGTCACCCGTTTCGCGCAAGGCCTGCGTCTGCGAAGCCGGCCTGGAATAATCCCGATCATGGGTTAGCGACGGCACCTTGCCCCGCGCTGTGTCCACCGCAGCCAGGTCGACCTCGGCCAGGACCACGCCCGGCTCGGTCCCGCCGTCGGCCAATACTTCGCCCCAAGGCGCGACAATGACGGAATGGCCGTAGGTTTGCCTACCGCCGGCATGGGTGCCGGTTTGCGCCGGTGAGACGATGAAGCAGCCATTTTCGATCGCGCGGGCGCGTTGCAGCACGTGCCAGTGCGCTTCGCCGGTAACTTTGGTAAAGGCGGCCGGTGAGAAGATCAGCTTGGCGCCGGCCTGGGCCAAATCGCGATAAAGATTGGGAAAGCGAATATCGTAGCAGATGGTCAGTCCCACGGT
>JAQBUJ010000464.1 GCA_027623845.1 Pseudomonadota bacterium | reverse complement strand
TGAATTCCACCTGCACCGATCCTTTCCGGGCCGCGACGTCGGTGCCCCGAAACCGCTCGCCGCGGGGAAACTCATCGGCTTTGTTGTAGACCGCGAGGCGGATATTTCCTTGATCGTTCCGGATGTCGGTCACCGTCACGATAAGGTCGGCCGCCGAGGCAACCGGCGAGCAAAGCAAAAGCCCCGCGAGGGCCAATGGCACGGTACGAGAATATTTCATAAGATAGTCTGTCGCGGGCCAAAGACCGCTGTCAACAAACCGTAACGGCTAGTGCGTCGGCTGACTCTGCGTCGCGGCCAGCATCGCTTCGGCGTTGGCAAGCTCGGTCTCAGCCGCTGCCCGCTGACCTTCGTCCGCCCCTTGCAGCGCCGTACGGGCGGCATTGACCCGTTCTTCCGCCGCCGAGCGATCGATGTCGGCAACCGGAACCGCTTCATCGACGAGGACCGTACAGCCTTCCTGGTTGGCTTCGGCAAAGCCGCTCGAAACAAAAAATCGGCCGGTTACGGCACCGTCGTTGTGGATCTCGATCACGCCGGGGCGAACCGTGGTAAGGATCGGCGAATGGCCGGGCAGAACACCAAAGTCACCTTCGGAGCCGGGCACGACAACCATCCCGGCCTCTTCCGAGGCGATGAGGCTGGTGGGTGTGGCGAGATCAAATCCGACCATATCGGCCATGGTAATAATCCTTACGTCCCTTAAGCCGCTTCAGCAGCCATTTTTTGCGCCTTCGCAACCGCTTCCTCAATGGTACCGACCATGTAGAACGCGGCTTCGGGGAGGTGATCGTACTCACCGGCGCAGATTGCCTTAAAGCCCTTGATGGTGTCTTCGAGGGCAACGAACACGCCCGGAGAACCGGTGAAGACCTCGGCAACATGGAACGGCTGTGACAGGAAGCGCTGAATCTTACGCGCCCGGGCCACGGTCAGCTTGTCCTCTTCCGACAATTCATCCATGCCCAGAATGGCGATGATGTCCTGTAGGTTCTTATAAGTCTGCAGAATACGCTGCACTTCACGGGCAACGCCATAATGCTCCTCGCCGACAATCTTTGGATCCAACACACGCGACGTTGAATCGAGAGGATCGACAGCCGGGTAAATACCCAGTTCGGCGATCGACCGGCTCAGCACCGATGTTGCATCCAAGTGAGCGAAGGACGCCGCCGGCGCCGGATCGGTCAAATCGTCGGCAGGAACGTAAATCGCCTGCACCGACGTGATCGACCCCTTATTGGTCGAGGTAATGCGTTCCTGCAAGGAGCCCATATCCGTCGCCAGGGTCGGCTGATAACCCACGGCGGAGGGAATACGTCCCAGCAACGCCGAAACTTCGGAACCTGCTTGCGTGAAACGGAAAATATTATCGACGAACAGCAGCACGTCCTGGCCTTCCTGGTCGCGGAAATATTCCGCGACGGTCAGTCCGGAAAGCGCAACCCGAGCCCGCGCGCCGGGAGGCTCGTTCATTTGGCCGTAAACCAGTGCCGCTTTGGAGCCCGGGCCATCCAACTGGATAACGCCGGATTCCATCATTTCGTGATAGAGATCGTTACCTTCGCGGGTCCGCTCTCCGACACCGGCAAACACCGAATAACCGCCATGGGCTTTCGCGATGTTGTTGATGAGCTCCATGATAATAACGGTCTTGCCGACACCGGCACCGCCGAACAATCCAACCTTACCGCCCTTTGCATAAGGCGCGATCAGATCGACGACCTTGATACCGGTGATCAGGATTTCCGTATCCGTCGACTGGTCGACAAAATCAGGCGCTGCCCGGTGGATCGGCGCGGTCTGAGCGGTATTGATCGGACCTCGGCCATCGATCGGCTCCCCAATCACATTGATCAGGCGCCCCAGCGTTTCCGGCCCAACCGGCATTTGAATGGGGCTTCCGGTATCGACCACCTCGGCGCCCCGGACCAAACCGTCCGTGGTGTCCATGGCGATGGTGCGGACTTGAGATTCGCCCAGATGCTGGGCAACTTCGAGAACCAACCGGTTGCCGCCGTTATCGCATTCCAGCGCATTCAGGATGTATGGCAGGTCGCCATCGAACTGCACGTCCACGACAGCACCCAGAACCTGGGAAACTCTGCCTGTATTATTCGCCTTTGGGCTTGCCGTATCGGCCATTGTCATACCTCGTCCATCGATTTGCCGAACACCTAGACTGCCTCGGCGCCGGAGATTATTTCGATAAGTTCTTTGGTGATGAACGCCTGACGCGTCCGGTTGTAATTGAGCGTGAGCGAATCGATCATTTCGCCGGCATTTCGGGTCGCGTTGTCCATCGCGCCCATGCGGGCGCCGTGCTCGCTGGCGTTATTTTCGAGAAGCGCGCGGAAAACCTGCACGCTCATGTTGCGCGGCAACAGCACTTCGAGAATTTCGGTCTCGTCCGGCTCGTAATCATAGACAACGCTGGACGCGTCGGCCTGCGCGCCTTCGACGGGCGCGTCGACGGCAAACGGAATAACCTGCTGGCGCGTCACGATCTGGGCGATCACCGATTTGAACCGGTTATAGACCAGCGTACACACATCGAATTCGCCGGCCTCGAACATCTGGAGCACCCGGCTGGCAACGCCCTGGGCGTCATCGAAGCTGAGACGGGGGCGGCCGATGCCTTCGATCAGGTCGACGATCAGCGGCGCGTAATCCCGCCGGATCTGCGACCAGCCCTTGCGGCCGACACACAGGATCTTCACTTCCTTGCCGTCGGCCTGCAGACCGGCAATCATCCGCCGCGCGTCGCGCACGATGGACGAATTGAACGCCCCGCAAAGTCCCTTATCCGACGTCATCACGACGACCAGGTGGACATCCTGTTTGCCGGTTCCGGCAAGCAGCTTCGGCGCACCTTCGGACGACGCCATCGAGCCTGCCAGCGACCCGAGCATTCGTTCCATCCGCTCGGCATACGGCCGCGCCGCTTCCGCCTGTTCCTGCGCGCGGCGCAGCTTGGCCGCCGCGACCATTTTCATGGCCGACGTGATCTTTTGCGTCGATTTGACGCTGTCGATCCGCATGCGGAGGTCTTTAAGGCTGGGCATGTCCCGTTACCGGTTCCTGTTATTCGCTAGTTCGATCAGGTTGAAACAAAAGTCTTGGTATAGCCGTCGAGAAACCCTTTGAGCTTTGCTTCGGTGTCGTCGGAAACGGCCTGTTCATCGCGAATCGCGCCCAGAATATTGGCATGGTTCGCCCGCATGTCCGACAAAAAACCGGCCTCGAACTGGGTGACGTCGCGCGCGGCGATGTTATCGAGATAGCCGTTCACTCCGGCAAAGATCGACACAACCTGCTCCTCGATCGGCATCGGCGAATATTGACCCTGCTTGAGCAATTCGGTCAGGCGCTCGCCCCGGCCGAGCAGTTTCTGCGTCGAGGCGTCGAGATCGGACGCGAACTGTGCGAACGCCGCCATTTCGCGGTACTGTGCCAGTTCCAGTTTGATCGAGCCGGCAACCTGTTTCATCGCCTTGATCTGCGCGGCCGAGCCGACGCGGCTGACCGACAGGCCGACGTTCACGGCCGGGCGAATGCCCGAATAGAACAGCTCGGTTTCGAGGAAGATCTGACCGTCGGTGATCGAAATCACGTTGGTCGGGATATAGGCAGACACGTCTCCCGCCTGGGTCTCGATGATGGGAAGCGCGGTCA
>JAQBUJ010000463.1 GCA_027623845.1 Pseudomonadota bacterium | reverse complement strand
TCGGCGGCCAATTCCGGTTCGGTTTGCTCCAGCGCCGCCCTTACCGCTTCGACAATGCGGCTTACCGGCTCGGCCAGGCACTCGGCGATCTGGTTTTGATCGATCACCAATTCCCTCGGAACGCCATATATGAGATCCCGGCCCTTGATCTCCAAGGTCTCGCCAACGCCATCCTCGGGTGGCAACGCGGTGCCGATTTCCTTCTTAATCCGTTCGGCACTGCTTTCGCCGATCAGAAGATTATGATTGCGTCGGATATAACTAATGATGGCCTCGTCCATCTGGTCTCCGCCAACGCGCACCGATCGAGAATAAACGATGCCGCCGAGCGACAACACGGCCACCTCGGTGGTACCACCGCCAATATCCACCACCATCGACCCGGTTGGTTCGGTCACTGGAAGCTTGGCGCCGATGGCCGCCGCCACTGGTTCCTCGATCAAGAACACCCGCCGGGCACCAGCGCGTTCGACGGATTCCTTGATCGCCCTGCGTTCCACGGCGGTCGCGCCCGACGGCACGCAGACGATAACCTCAGGTCGAGCAAAACCGCGTTGATTATGCACCTGGCGGATGAAATACTTGATCATTTCCTCGGCAACCTCGAAATCGGCGATCACGCCGTCGCGCAAGGGCCTGACCGCTTCAATATTGCCGGGCGTGCGGCCGAGCATTAGCTTTGCTTCGTCGCCAACAGCGAGAACCTTCCGTTCGCCACGGATGTTGGCGATGGCGACCACGGAGGGTTGGTTCAGGACGACGCCCCGGCCCTTCACGTAAACCAGCGTGTTCGCGGTGCCGAGGTCGATCGCCATATCGGTGGCCCGCAGTCCGAGCAAGGTCGCGAACATCAGTGATTTATCCATTCTGGTATAATCAGCCTAGGCTACATCACTCTCGAACGCCGACTTCGAGGTGCGGCCGGATATACTATTGACCCCACGCCACTGATTTCCGTCAACTCTTTTGAATCTTAGTGAATGCGTCACCAATGATCGCGAAGGCCTCCATCAACCACGCTGGCTGATCCAGCAACGCGCCGGCCTCCGGCAGATGTGCCATGCCGCCGTAATCGCCGCGCCCTGCAAGCCAAATCCTGACGATCTCCAGATAGACCGGATCGATCAGGTGGGCTGGATTGATCCGGAAGCGCTCTCCGTCGATACCCCACTCGCTTCCGTCCGCCGCCCGCCGTCCGCCTCGGAATTCGACGGGTCTTGCGACGATCCAGACGGCGATGCGGAGTTTTTTACCTGATCCGGCGTCGGCGCGATCAATTCCATCATCCGGCGGAAGATCGCCCGGATATGGTCGTCCGGGATGGCCGACAGGCTCTCGTCATCCACCAACTCGTTCATCCGGCTAAACTCGGCACCGATGTTTTCCCAGCCAACCAGGAACTGCTCGACCACCATCAGCGGATAGAGCTCGTTGAACCGAGTCCGCTGGCGCAGAAGATCATTGTACGCCGGGCAATGAGCCCGCATGTCCTTCTCGATCTTGTTCACCTGGTCGATAAGCGCAGGATCGACCTTCGGCGCGTCTTTCGCCAACGTCTCCGAGGCCACATCACGCTCGTCATCCGCGATCTCGGCAAGCTGATCGATGGCGCCAGCGGTAAACTCGTCGAGCGCCGCCACCTGTTCCTCATACGCGTCGATCGCCTCAATCAGCGGCTCGAACGCCTGCACATTCGCGCGCAGATCATCGCGCATGCAATCGTAGAGTTCCTCGTTGGTGGGATAGCGCAGTCCGGAGCCGGCGATGGCGGACTTGAACTCAATCTGGTCCCGCTTGGTCGGCACCTTCAGGATATAGACCGGTACGCCGTCGAGACCTTCCAGTTCCGGCGGCGTGAACCGCACGGTCTTCCGCGTGAACGGCGCCGCCGTGTGCCTAAATATCGAACCACTCATGAAAAGCATCCTTAGTAGAAGCAGAGATAGGCGCCGCTATCCTCACCGACACAGGAGAACGGCACCGTGACCGTGGCCACGCCGTCACGATCACCGGGCGTCTGGTTGGTGTAGAAAGCGGCGGGAATGGTGAGACCGATGCGGTTGCCGGCGACAGAACCAAACTGCGCGTGGACGATCTGCTGGGTCCCGTTGCGAAACGCGGTCATCACGTCGCGCGTGGCGACCAGGGTTTCCATAGGATCGACCGAGCCGGTCATGGCGCGCCGGGTGATGATCGCCGGATCGAACCCTTCGAGCGCGTTTGGGTTATCCGGGTTGGTGAGCGCGTTGCCCCAATCGACGCTCATGGACGCCATGGCCGAGGCGTATCGGTCGATCAGCGCCTTGCCGTTCTTCCAGATCGGCGGCCGGGTGGTATCGTAAGTGGCGGTTGGCACCGCGGCATCGGCCTTGGAGGAAAACAGGCCGGTGAAGTTGAACTGGATCTTGCCGGGCTGGCCCGAGGCGAGCGCGAAGGATCCGGAACCGCGATTGCCGACGAGGATGTAACGGACTCCATCCATATAGAGATAGAACGTCCCGGTCGGAATCGAGGCCGACGCCGGCGCGTAGAGTACGTTGATCGGGATCTGATAGTTCGACGTCGAGGTGAGAGCCGCGCCAAGGTCGTCGGTCAACGTCGCGACCTTGCTGGAGCCGACGTAATCGGAAACGAAGGCCGAACCGGAGACGGCGAACGAAATGTCGACCGGCATCCCGTTGTACTGGTCGTCGGTCGCTCCGGCGGAGGTTCCCAAGGTCGCGGCGGTTTGCGATGCCCCGGTGCCCAACGCCTCGGGCGATGCCGGCACGGCGGTACCGGTGACGGTCTCGCCCCAACCGCAGGCCTTCAGCATCTCGCCGAACTCGGGCGCGGTACCAGCGGCCCCGGAGCCTTTCATATAGACGCTAAATCCGAGCGAGGCGGTCATGCCGCCGGTGATCGGGCCGCGTGAGTCCAGCGATCCGGTCACCTCGTTGGTCTGGACGATGGTGGGGTTGAAATCCAGGCTGACATCCTCGACCAGCACCGCGTCGGTACTGGCGGCCGGTGTCGGGTCGATGCCCTCGGTGACCTCTTCCTTGTAGAGCACGACGGCATTGCGCGAACGTAGAGCGGCCATCAGCTAGTCTCCTTATTGCCGGCTGGTTTGATCGGCTTCGACCGCTCGGTCGCGGCTGGCTTTGGTGTCGGCTCGCCAGCCTTTTGCAGCTGGTCGGACGCATGACGGGGCACCACCGCTGGCGCGCGGTGCGCTTGTGTCCTTTTCATGGAGTTCTCCTGGGGATTAGGGACCGACGGTGTACGGGTCCCCGGGCCTGGTCCAATAGAGGACCGTAAAGGCAATCAAAGAGCCGCCGCTTTCCGGCGCGCCGTCCATCTCGTTGATGTCGATGTCGGTGTCGGTCTCGTTGATGTCGACGACCAGGTTGCCGAGGGTCGGGTCCACTCCGATCGCTTGCCGGACGGCCCCGCGTAGATCGCCATTAACCTCAGCCGCCGATCGAGTGGCGGTCTTCTTGGCGTAGCAGGCGACGAGAATGTTAAGACTGTGGGACTCAACACCGGTCGCGCCGAAATCAGCGCCTTCCGATCCCACCACCACCATCTCGATCGCAGGCAAACTGGCGTCCGGAACCGGCTTGCTCCGGTTCTGGTAAACCGTCACGCCGGTGATTGTATCAAGCCAAGCTTTGAAGGTGTCGATCGCCTGCTGCTC
>JAQBUJ010000462.1 GCA_027623845.1 Pseudomonadota bacterium | reverse complement strand
TCGTCAAACCCAAGCACCACATCTGGGAATACCGGACCAAAAGGGATAAGCCGCCATCGCAATCGAGTTCACAGATCACAACGAAGGATTTTCCGGAGATGAAGATGCAACGACTACTCGGTATTTTCTGCGTATCGGTGTTGGCGATGATTTTGGCGGCCATGCCGGCCGAAGCAAAAAGCAAAGGCATCGGCGAAGCCGCCAGCGAATGCGCCAAGGAAGCGAATCCCCAGGCAAAGGACGAGTGCGTGCGAGCCGCCCAAGAGGCACGAGGCAAAGGTGAACGCGGCAAGAGCGACAAAAAACGCAAAAAAGACGACGACGACGACAAGGACGATAAAGACGACGACCACAAGAAGGGCAAAAAAGACAAAAAGGACAAAAAGGACAAAAAGGACAAGAAGAATAAGAAGGATAAGAAGGGCAAAAAGCCGAAGAAGGATTAACCCGCACGACCGCCGCCGCTGTTTGGGACAATGAGCCCGAAGAGCGGCGGGCGTGAAGGCCTTTACCTTGGTGAGGCATAGCTTGAAAGCCGGCCTCTGCCGGTTAATGCTCGTGGAAAAGAATATTTTAAAGGCCAGGCCACTCGAATCATGGCATAGGGGGCTGAATGAACGCCCCCGTGAACGACAAGAGCCTTATGCAGCCTTGTTCCAAACAGCAAAATCCCTGACCCAGGTCGCCGCTCTTCCCTATGTTCATATCGGGACGGATATAGAGGTTTTGTTGGTCACGTCGCGCCGGCAAAAGCACTGGATCATTCCAAGGGGCTGGCCGGTCGAGGGGGAATCATTCGCTGATACAGCCGCCCGGGAAGCCGATGAAGAAGCCGGCGCTATTGGCAATATCGGCCCCGAGTCGCTTGGCGCCTACGTTTACAAAAAGCGCACGGGCCAAGGATACCGCGTGCCATGCCGGGTCCTGGTTTACCCGTTACAGGTCACCCAACAGCGCCTGGATTGGCGAGAGAAGGCCGAACGCACGCTAACCTGGCGCCCGCTTCACCGGGCCGCCGGCACGGTCCATGAAAAGAACCTGAGCCACTTTCTCGATGCTATCGCGCGGGCGCCCGACCAATTGGTCTCTCTTAAAATGGTTACATCGCAACAACACTGGAATTCGGACTAATGCCGCTCTCCAAGCCGACGCTCGACAAAGACCTTGAAAAGATCGTCCACGTCGAAGCCGCCACCCGGTCGCTTTCCAGCGGTTTGGCCTCCCACGCCATCGCGCTTCTTTTCCTCGGCGCAGCCGGGGTTCTAGCCGGTATTTACGCCGGGGTCGAAGCCAATACCGCCCTGGTCATTTTCGCCGCGATGCTCGGTGGCTACATGGCCTTGAACATCGGCGCCAACGACGTCGCCAACAATGTCGGGCCCGCCGTCGGCTCGCGCGCGATGACCCTGACGACCGCCCTGGTGATCGCCGCGGTTTTCGAAAGCGCCGGCGCCTTGATCGCCGGCGGCGACGTGGTGTCGACGATCTCCAAAGGCATCATCGATCCAGCACAAGTCGCCGATAGCCAGATTTTCATCTCGGCGATGATGGCGGCGCTGATCGCGGCGGCGCTTTGGGTGAATTTGGCGACGGTGATCGGCGCCCCGGTCTCCACCACCCACGCCGTGGTCGGCGGGGTCATGGGCGGCGGCATCGCGGCTGTCGGCTTTCAATTGGTCAACTGGTCGACCATGGGCGCGATCGCCGCCAGTTGGGTGATCTCGCCGATTCTGGGCGGCGCTATCGCGGCGTTGTTCCTCTGGTTCATCAAGGCCAACCTGATTTACCGCGATGACAAGATCGCTGCGGCGCGGCGGTGGATCCCGCTGCTGATTGCGATTATGGCGGGCGCCTTTGCTTGTTATCTATCGGTCAAGGGTTTGAAGCGGGTTTGGAAGCCGGACGGCCTGTCGGTTTCGATGATCGGCATCGCAACTTTCCTGCTGGTCTGGATGATCGTGCATCCGCTGATTCGCCGGCAGTCCGAAGGTATGGAAAACCGCAACAAATCGCTCCGGATCCTGTTTCGCATCCCGCTAATCTGCTCCGCCGCCCTGCTGTCTTTCGCCCATGGGGCCAATGACGTGGCCAATGCTATCGGCCCGCTCGCGGCGATCTTGCATAGCGCCGAATTCGGCGACATCGCCGCCAAGGCCGTGGTCCCGCCCTGGATCATGGTGATCGGCGCTTTCGGCATCAGCCTGGGTCTGTTTCTTTATGGACCGAAACTGGTTCGCATGGTCGGCGACAAGATCACCAAAATGAACCCGATGCGGGCCTATTGCGTGGCCTTGTCAGCAGCGATCACGGTGATCATCGCCTCGTGGCTCGGTCTGCCGGTAAGCTCCACCCATATCGCCGTCGGCGCCGTGTTCGGCGTTGGCTTCTTCCGCGAGTTCTACACCACCCGCAGCAAGCAGCGCCGAGAAATGATCGGCCAACGTCGCGAGACCGCCGAGACCGCTATCCCACCGCAAGGCGCCGAGGAATCACGAAATCGTAAATTGGTCCGGCGCTCTCATTTTCTGACCATTATTGCCGCCTGGGTAATCACCGTGCCGGCGGCGGCGATCCTCTCGGCGGGGATCTTCCATGCGCTATTGCTGCTACGATAACCGAGAGACCGCATCAGACCCTTTCGGTCATCGCCTTTTCGCAATATGTTGCGCCGCTTCTCGACCTCGCAGGGGAATTCGATGACAATGCTCGCCGATCGCATGAACCATCTGGGAACCGAAACCGCGTTCGAGGTGCTCGCCCGGGCGAACCAGCTCGCCGCCGAGGGCCGGGACATCATCAACCTTGGGATCGGTCAACCGGACTTCAAAACGCCGGACCACATCGTCGAAGCGGCGGTGCAAGCGCTCAAGGACGGCCATCATGGCTATACGCCGGCCAATGGCATTCCACAGCTTCGCGAAGCGGTTTCGGCAGATCTGAACCGGCGCCTGGGAGTGACCGTCGACCCGGCCCAGGTGCTGATCGTGCCCGGCGGCAAGGTCACCATGTTCCTGGCGATGATGATTTACGGCGAACCCGGCGCCGAGATCCTCTATCCGAACCCGGGTTTTCCGATCTACGAGTCGGCAATCCGCTTTTCCGGCGCCACCGCCGTGCCTATTCCGCTACTGGAGGAGAATGGTTTCGCCTTCTCCGCCACCGACGTTCTTTCGAGAATCACCGAGCGGACCCGGCTGATCGTGCTGAACAGCCCGGCCAACCCGACCGGCAGCGCGGTGCCGAAGGCTGAGTTTGACGCACTGGTCGCCGGTCTCGCCAATTGGCCGAACGTCACGGTGATGAGCGACGAGATTTACGGCCAGATGCTCTATGACGGACGCGAGCACGTAAGTCTGCTGAGCTATCCGGAGATCCAGGACCGCCTGATCTTGCTGGATGGCTGGTCAAAGACCTATGCAATGACCGGCTGGCGGCTCGGCTATAGCGTTTGGCCGAAGGACGTCGTCGCCCACGCCGAAAAACTCTGCGTGAATATCCATTCCTGCGTCAACGCCTCAGCCCAGTTCGCCGGCATCGCCGCCCTGGAAGGGCCGCAGGACGCCGCCCGCGAGATGGTCGCGGCTTTCGACGCCCGCCGCCGGGTAATCGTCAGCGAGCTGAACCAGATCGCCGGCTTCAGCTGTATCGAGCCGGGCGGAGCGTTCTATGCCTTTCCAAATATC
>JAQBUJ010000461.1 GCA_027623845.1 Pseudomonadota bacterium | reverse complement strand
GATCGTGGACGGTAACCGGCGCCACCCAATGCAGGCGGGAATCGTAGCGCTGGCGGCTCATCTCCACCGTCACCCCGCCGAAACCGGCGATCAGCAGTCCCTTGTTCGGTTTGCCGCCGATCCAGACCAGGGACGCCTCGGCCAGCGCCGGCGTCTTGGCGATCAACCGCTCCGGCTCCGCCACCTCCGAGAGCACCGCGACATCCGGGCGCAATTCGAGCAGCGCATCCAGCTTACGGTGCAGCGCCATCGCGCAATTCCAGGCGACCAGACGCATCCGGTGGGGTCCTATCCCGGCAATTTCTCGACGATGAGATAGCAGTGAACATAATCCATCGCGTGGCCCTCGGGCGCCTCGCGGACAAGGGTCTCATAATTGTTGTAGAACCGATCAATGATCGCAAGGCGTTCCTCAGCCGGCCGGTCCGGCGACAGGCCGTTGGCGAAGGTCGCCTCGCTCCAGGACCGCAGGGTCGGAATATACTCGTGGGCGAAGCGCCCGGCGTCGCCATGGATCTTGAAATCCGCCGCATAGGGGCAACCGACCACTCGGGTTTCCACGTGCTCCACCCGAAGGCCGGCGCGGTGCACCGGATTGTTCGGATCGTCGAACGGCGCGGTGAACTGCTCCACCGTGCGATAGCTCTGCGGAAAGTTGGTGTTGACGAATTCCTCCGGCGTGATCACCCCCTCGTCCCGAAGCGCCGCCCAGAGCGTGCTGAAGGTATCGAACATGCTGATCTCGCCGGTCCAGCCCAGATAGTGGCCGGCTTCGTCGATGCCGAAATTAAACAGCGCCAGACGCCCGCCCGTCGCCAGGTCGCGGGCCCGGTTCAGCAGCATCCGCTCCCAATCGATGCGGCCCTGCTCGACATACGCCGCGCGTTCCGCCCCTTCGGCGCCGACCATGTGGACATGATTGGAGATCACCCCGGGTTTTTCGCTGATGTAATGGGAGGCGGTCGCTGAAAACCCAAGATTCAGGGTGCCGGCGGGAAAGATCGGTTTGTGGAATGAGGTCGCCGAGGCGAACACCGAGAGGTCGTCGATCTCGTCGATATAGGTTTCGATGTCGGTTTGGCCGTGGATATTCTGAAACACCTGACTGAAATCGTTGCGCGGCAGATCGGTATACACCATCTGGATCGGGCGCGACGGGACGCGGCGGCGGATCTCTTTCAACACTGTGCCAACCATGGAGACCGAAGTCCCGCCATCGGCGCAGCCCATGTCGGCCATGGTAAAGACGGAACCGTCATCGGCTGGGGCCATCCGGTCCACGGCCGCTAAAATCAACGGCGTGGCGCGGTCAATCACATGTTTGGCGCCGATGGTTACCTTGGCGTAATAGCCACCGCCCTTCATCGACATGAAGCCGGCAGTCGCAGCAGGTTTAGTCATGGTTGCTCCTGGTTTCAGATACGGCTCGTCACTCGGCGGCCTGGTTGGCAACTTTTCCGGCCTGATGCGCCCACGGACCGATATAACCCTTCGACCAATCCGGAGGCACTTCGCAAGGCCGGGGATCGTGGCTCGACATCCGCGCCGGTTGCCCGCGCACGATCGTGCCAGCCCGCGGGCTGGCGATGGGGTTCGCCCCGTACGGGAAAGAATTCGCCGAGGAAAACACCATCAGCAGGAACGGCCGCGAGCGATCCGACATGTTCGGGGCCGAGCCGTGAATGGTCCGGCAGTTGAGCATCACCAGAGAGCCGGCCGGCCCGATCATCTGATTGGCCTTGCCCATGTCGATCTGGTCTTCAGGAATCCGCAGGACCCAGTTTCGATCCGCGTCATACATGCTGTGCAGCGGCCCCTTATGGCTGCCGCGAATGGTGATCAGCGGCCCCTGCTCAGCCTGGCAATCCTCAAGATAGAGACCAACCGTCACCGGGCTGTAATCGGTGTGCGGCCAAGCCTGAATGTCCTGATGCCAGTCGAACTTCATGCCGCCCTTGGACCATTTGAAGTTGAGCTTGGCGTGATGGTATTTCACATCCGGCCCGACCAGATCGGCGGCGGCCTCAACGCCCGGAGAGTTCGAGGCGAAATCCCAGAAGTCGGGGTGATGGTCGATCGGGCTGGACAGCCGCTTTAGCCGCGGCGCGGCGGCGCAATGGCCGTCCTCCAGAATATAGGCGCCATCCGACTCGGTGATCGCCCGGCTGCGCTCGATGATTTCGTCGGAGGCGGCGCGAAGACGTTTCAGCCAGGGCTCGGGAACCGCCCCCTCAACCAGCACCGCGCCTTCCTCGAAATACTGCTCGCGCTGTGCGGCGCTCAGGATCGAGGTGGGGTGCTTCAGAATGTCTTGTTCCAGCATATCCGTTCCTCCTCACTTCGGCTCAAGCGGCGTTTAGTCACGCCGCCTAGTCACGCTGCCGCAAATTCCATCACGATACCGGACAATCCGCTTGGGCCGACTTGCAAAGCCCCCGATGCTTCCCGCACCGCGATGCCGGCGTCATCCAGGATCGCCCGCTGCCGCGCCAAATCCTCGACCTGGATCCGGAAGCCGGCGAAATGTGCGGTATCGACCGGCCCCACCGTATCGGCGCCGAACCGCGCCCGATACGCCGCCGGCGTCAGCATGACGATCGAGCCCAAATCGGTCGCCACGCGTAGCCCGCCGTCCCCGCCCTGGGCATCACCGCTGCCAACCTCACCCTTGATCGTGACGGCGTCGGCGCCATGCGTTCCCCGGAAGAACCCGGCATGCGCGGCTGGATCGGGCGCCACCATGATCGCTTCGGCGGCATGGTGGGCGCCATTGGCGTGCACCTGATAGGCCGGCTTCCAAAAATGCTCCGGCGCATGTTGCTGGCAGGTGAAAAAAGTTGTCTCCGGCATCGCCGGGTCGGTAACGAACGCCAGGGAAAAGGCGACCGTCACCTCGCTGCCATCGGGTAGGGTCGCCTGGCGAGAGAAGTCGACATTCTCGAAGGCATTGAGCTTGGCGGCGAGGAAATCCCGTCGGTCGGCGCGGGCGTCCTGGGTTTGGAACACCAGCGAGGACATCCCTTCGCGGCGGGCCAGAAAATCCGCGTTGCCACGGGCGAAGCTGAACACGCCGGGGCCATGCGGCGGGATCATCCCGGCATCGGCGATCCCGACAACCTCAAGGAAATTACCCTGCATCTGCACCAGGAAATTCTCGGTGCCGAAGGGGTGCAAGGCCCGCGGCGTGGTGGTGAAGCCAAGACGCTCATAGACGCCCCGGGCCGCTTCCAAATCATTCACCACCATCACCAGATGGTCTAACCCGCGCACCATCGCCCGTCTCCTGCCCTAATCTGTCAACCAACGCGCCAACTAACCCACCAACGAACCCACTGGCCTAACGGTTGGCCGCGCCGCCATCAACATTGATAGTGATACCGGTCAGCCAGGAGGCCCGATCGGAACACAGGAAGGTGGTGACATCCGCGACCTCTTCGACCGTCGCCGGACGATTCAACGGCATGCCGGCGAAATAATCCTGCCAGCGGTTCTCGTCGCCTTTTTCGGCCTTGGCGCGGGTCTTCAGCATCGTGGTGATCCGCTCGGTCTGCACTGCCCCAGGGCAGATCCCCAGAACCCGCATGCCATCTTCCAGCGCATGGGCGCCCATGGCGTTGGTGAAGCCGATGATCGAGGCGTTGCCCGCCGAACCGGCAACGTAATTGCGGTCAACCCGAACGCCCGCCAGACCGATGATGTTA
>JAQBUJ010000460.1 GCA_027623845.1 Pseudomonadota bacterium | reverse complement strand
GCCGGGGAGAAGACAACCTCGGCGGCGTAGGTTTCAGATCTGGCCAGCATCCTGCTCATGTTCGGTCTCCAGAATGATCGGCGAAGAGTGCCTGTCTGATGGTCATATGGCCTCGTCCCAAAATGATACAAGGGAACCACGCCTGTAACTGTGTGGAATATCACAGCAGGTCTGAAGAAAACCTTAAGGGTGAAGGAAAAATTCTCGGCGTCCTAAACCGGGCCAACCGCCCCAACCGCCGTGATCGTCGGCGCGTCCCCGCACAACGGGCAACTGGCGCTGCGTTTGTAGCGGATCTTGCGGAAGGTCATACCCATACCGTCAAACACCAGCAGATTGCCGGACATCGTGTCGCCGAGCCCCATCAGTTCCTTCAGCACCTCGGTCGCCTGCAAGGTCCCGATCACCCCGGCGACGGCGCCGAGAATTCCGGCTTCCTCGCAGCGTGGAACGGTGTTTGGCGGCGGTGGGTTGCGAAACAGGCAGCGGTAGCAGGGCTCACCCTGATGACCGGCGACACCACCGCGAAATGTGGTGAGCTGGCCCTCGAAGCGCAGCAGGGCGCCGGAGACAACGGTTTTACCGGCGAGATAGGCGGCGTCATTGATCAAATACCGGGTTGCGAAATTATCCGTGCCGTCGACAATCAGGTCGTATTCGGCGAACAAGGCCTCGACATTCTCGGGCGTCAACCGGGTCTGGTAGGGTACGACGGTGATGGTGGGGTTGATCCGCGCCAGGGTCTCCGCCGCCGAGATCGCCTTGGGCAGGCCAACCGACGCCGTGGCGTGAACGATCTGGCGCTGCAGGTTCGAAAGATCAACCTCGTCATCGTCGATGATGCCGATGGTGCCGATGCCAGCCGCCGCCAGATACATCAGGACCGGTGAGCCAAGACCCCCGGCGCCGACGCACAGCACCTTGGAGGCCAGCAGCGCTTCCTGCCCCTCGTCGCCAACCTCTTCAAGGATCAGATGGCGGGCATAGCGCTCGAACTGTGCATCGGTCAATTCCATGATTCGTCTCCAACGCCGGTTCCGACTCTCATGCCTCGTTCGCGCCAGAACCGGCGGAACCAGAGCCGGTAGAGCCATACCCGCGGGCCCCCCGGGCGGTCGGCGGGAGCGTCTCCATCTCGGCCAAATCTCCGCGCGCCACCGCCGCGATCACCATCTGCGCGATCCGGTCGCCGCGATTGACGGTGAACGGCGCGGCGCCATGGTTGACCAGCACGACGGAAACCTCACCGCGATAATCCGAATCAACGGTTCCCGGTGCGTTGAGAACCGTCACCCCATGTTTCAACGCCAACCCCGAACGCGGCCGGATCTGCGCCTCATAGCCGGCGGGAATCACGAACATGAATCCGGTCGCCACCAGGGTCCGTGCGCCGGGGGCGATCTCCAGCGGCTCGGTCACTGCGGCGGCCAGGTCCATGCCGGCGCTACCGATCGTCTGATACGCCGGCCGTGGGAGGTCATGGCCATGCGGCAAACGGCTTATTTCAATGCGAATTTTTGACATGGTTCAGGCCGTGAAAAAAGTGGCGATGCGATCGGCGAGGCGGGAGGCGACAGCGTCCTTGCCCATGCGCGGCCAGTCCTCGGAACCGGCCTCGCTTACCAGATGAACCGTATTGTCGTCGCCGCCGAAGGTTCCGCTCCCCGGGCTGACATCATTGGCGACGATCCAATCACAGCCCTTGCGTCGGCGTTTTTCGGTTGCGTGGCTCACCACCGTTTCGGTCTCTGCGGCGAAGCCGATCACCAGTCCGGGGCGTTTGGCGCCCGCTGCCGCCAGGCTCGCCAGGATATCAGGGTTTTCCGCCAGTTCCAGAGTCGGCGGGCCGGCATTCCCGCCCTTCTTGATTTTCTGGCCGGCCTGCTGCGCTGTCCGCCAGTCGGCGACGGCGGCGGCGCAGACCGCAACATCCGCCGGCAGAGCGGCGGAACAAGCCTCCAGCATCTCTCGCGCCGATTCGATATGGACGGTGTGGACGCCCGCTGGATCGGCCAGCCGGGTAGGCCCGGTAACCAGGGTGGTCGAGGCGCCGAGCCGGGCCAGCGCAACAGCAATCGCGTGGCCTTGCTTGCCCGAGGAACGATTGGCGATATACCGCACCGGGTCGATCGGCTCCCAGGTTGGCCCCGAGGTTACCAGCGCGCGGCGACCGCTGAGCGGGCCGCCAGCTCCAAGCGCCTGTTCAATGGCTGCGACGATCTCTTCCGGCTCGGACATCCGGCCTGGTCCAAACTCGCCGCAGGCCATATCGCCTTCGGTCGGCCCGACCAACAGCACGCCGCGCTGGCGCAGGACCTGGATATTCTCAACCGTCGCCGGGTGCTGCCACATCCGGACGTTCATCGCCGGGGCCACCAGCACCGGCTTGTCGGTCGCCAACAGCACCGTGGAGGCCAAATCGTCGGCGATACCGGCGCGCATCTTGGCCAGCAGATTGGCGGTCGCCGGCACCACCACCAGAAGGTCGGCATCCCGCGAAAGTTGGATATGCCCCATTTCGGATTCGTCGGTCAGCGAGAATAAGTCGCGATAAACCTTGTCCTCGGTCAGCGCCTGCAGGCTGAGCGGCGTGACAAACTCAGCGCCCGCCTCGGTCAGAACCGCCCGCACCATTGCGCCCCGGCCGCGTAATCGGCGCACCAGTTCGAGACTCTTGAAGGCGGCGATACCGCCTGCCACGATCAGCAAAACCCGCTTGCCTCGGAGCATCGGAGCCCCTTTCCGGCGATGTCATTTCAGTTCGAACATAGGATTGCCGCCGCAACCGCGCAACCTGGACTGTGCGCCGAAAGGCGCAACCGGTTCAGTCGGCGGCGTCACCCACCGTGCTTACCCGGTATTGATACAACCGTGAGCAATAGGGGCAGGAGATCTCGTCCTCGGCGCCAATGGTTAGGAAGACCCGGGGATGCCCCAACGGCCCGTCGCCGCCATCGCAGGCGATGGTGCGCTTGGTGGTCTGGATGACTTCGGTCGGCTTCGCCATCGTTGTTGCCTGCTCCCAGTGTTCAAGACCGGCACTTCAAGTCCGGTTACCCGATTTCGGTGACCCCGGATGGGGCGCTTCCAGTCGGGGGCCCGTGGACCCGCCAGTGAACCCATGATACGCCAAACGCCATGATTTTCCCAAACGCCAAGATTCTCAATCCGCTCGAATGCGTCGCCCGACGCGCCCCCCAATGGACGGCCGAAAGGGTAGGCGCATGGACAGGTGCGTGGATTGGCGAAAGGATTGGCATCTCGGCCCTTCAGCTCGCGGCAAAGCGGTTAATCCCTTCTCTGACCTGGCGCCTGGCCCGATGCCTGACCCGGTGCCTTATTCCGTGCCTGGTCCTGGCGTTGCCGGCATGCGCCCCGGTGGTTCAGCCGCGCTTGTCGGCGCATCAACCGCCACGGCTTACCGCGGATGCGGCCATCATGCGCGACGGGGCCAGGTTGCCGCTTTCCCGCTGGTTGCCGGCAAAGCCGGCGAGAGCTGCTGTTATCGCCGTGCATGGTTTCAATGATCACGCCGGCGCATTCGCCGATCTCGGCCCTGCTCTGTCGCGCGCGGGCATTGCCGTCTACGCCTATGATCAGCGTGGCTTCGGCGGCGCGCCGGGACGCGGGCTATGGGCTGGTCCGGCCTCCATGGGGCGCGATCTGGCCGAGGTCGCGCGGCTTGTCCGGACGGCTCATCCGGA
>JAQBUJ010000459.1 GCA_027623845.1 Pseudomonadota bacterium | reverse complement strand
GCGGGAGACCCCATGGCGATCAACCAGGACGCCCACTGTTTGTCCTCGCGCGGAGAGATCGCGACGAAACCATCGGCGGCCGGCAGGATGCAGACCGTGGCGCCATTGCCGTCACCCAGCCGCTGGCGCCGCCAACTGCGTCCGGTCTGGCCGGCGCGGGCCAAGTCAGTCATCGAGAGCGTCGCCAGCGCCTCTTGAATGGAAACATCGACCACCGCGCCTGATGCACCCGAAAGCGCCGCATGCATGCCGGCGCAGGTCGCCGCGATACCTCCCATATAAGTCGATTGCTGGCCGGTCGCGCGGACGGGCGGCTCGGACAAGTCTTCAACCTGACCCGTTAGAAGGCGGGCAGTACCGCTCGCGTACATCAGGGTCAGGTCGGTGGCGGGCTCGTCGGCGCGGGGACCGGTCTGGCCAAAAGGAGAAATCAGGACAATGGCGGCGGCGGCGTTCAAGGCGCGCAAACGGCGCAGATCATTACCCTGCGCCAGTAAAGCGGCCGGACCACCCTCGGCGATTATCAGGTCGGCGTTGGCGAGCGCCGTTGCCCTATCGGCGGGTGTCTTGCCGCGCATCATGTAGTGGTCCAGGGGACTGGTCCCGGGCTCACCGACAACGCTCACCGTCGCCCCGGTGTCGGCGAAAAGTCGCCCGGAAACAGCAGCGGCAAGACCGTGGCCGAGTTGGGCTACATGAAAACCGGCAAGTAAGGGCATCGTCCTAAATTCCGCTTAGACGGGTTGAACACCACGGCGCATGGTTGCACTGCACCGACCGGGTTGGGAAGGCGTCAGATCGCCAATGACGCGATGTTCGTTTTGACCCACTGGCTCAGGACAGGAGCAACCGGCCTATCGGGCGATGTCTCTCAGGGGGCAGGGTCGCGGTGCGCCCAACCCAGCACAAACATCACCCCTGGAATCCAGGCCAGCCCCGCGATGAGGTAGAAAATCGTCCCTAGGAACAGGTTTTCAGGCAGAAAATCGGCAATATTCGCGATCAGGCCGAGGTAAATCGCCAGCCCGACGAGTATCGCAAGTCCAGCGATCGGTGTTCTCCATCTCATGCCCTAAGAGATAACAGCCGCAGAGCAAAAGTCCATTCCATTCCCTGGGATTAAATGGTCGATCAAACATGGCTGGTTGCGCCACCGACATCGACAATATCAAAGCCGCCGGTCTTCGGAAGCACGGGTGTGAATTGTCAGATCCGCGCCGGTGCACAATCGCGCCTATTGTTGGCGTTTGCGGCGCGTTTCCCGGGCGGTTGCTTCGGCGATGATGGCAAGACAACCGAACAGCAGCACGGCTCCGGCAACCAACGGATCTGTCCCCAGTTTATGGATCAGCGCGGCGACGATCAGCACCAGCACAAGGATCGCCCCGGTGAGACGCCCGTCGGTCAAAAACATCCCGAGAAGTTCTTTGGCGATTTCTTGAAACAGGCTCATTGAGAGGTCTCCAATGCCGGGCGGCGCAATAGGGCCGCCATCGCCAGACCGGCGAGAAGAAAGACTGCGACAAGCGCCAGCAAGGCCAGATCATGTCCTGGCCATTCCACGCCAAGACCTTCGCCCGTCCAAAAAACGCCGAACGCCGACAACATCACGCCGACGCTGAATTTCAGGGTGTTCTCCGGCACCCGAGAGAGCGGGCGATGCACGATGACCCCGACGGCAAGAACCAGGACGCAGGCGGCCAGCGCGCCGATGGCGGCAGGCCACAACAGCCCCGGTCCGGCGCCGACGGCGATGACGATGAAAACAACCTCCAATCCTTCGAGCAATACCGCCTTGAAGGCGGCAATGCCGGCGATCCAATCGCGCGGCCGATCCTTGCGATCAGGAATTGCCTCGATATTTTCCGTCTCGGCGGCGAAGATGGCGACTTCATCGTGGAGCGCCATGACCCCGGCGGATCGAAGAATGGCCTTGCGCAACCAGCCCATGCCAAACAGCAAGAGTAAGACACCGACCACGATCTGCAGCAGCGAAAGGGGCACATATTTAAGCAGCGGGCCAAGAACGACAACCAGAAAACCCAACGTGCCGAGGGCCGCCAAGGTGCCGAATACCGCCGGTTTCCATCCGCGTATAGTGCCCACCGCAAGGACGATGGTGAAGGCCTCGACGACCTCGACAATGGAGGCGAAGAATGCTGCCGCAACCGCTGGGCCGGCGACGCCCCAAGAAACCAAGTCCATCCGGATCACCTCGTGATTGGTTGACCAAGTCGATGAAATGTCTCATTTGCTACAGTTGATATATTTTATGTAGTATATACAACATAATCTGTCAAGAGGACCCGGCCGCCATGCAATTAACCGACTCTTTCGACGATCGACTGCGGGCTTGCTTGGATCGGATCAGTCCAACCGAAAAGCGCGTGGCGCAATTTCTCCAGGAGAACCGTGAAGAAGCGCTCATCGCTTCGGCGTCGGCGCTCGCCAGCCAGATTGGCACAAGCGACGCCACGGTGGTGCGCACCGCCAAGGCTTTGGGGTTTTCCGGCCTGGATGCATTGCGTCGATGCTTGGCTCAGGACCTTCGAGAGAACCTCTCTCCCGCGACCCGAATGGCGCGAACGTTGCGCGATGTCGGTGATGATCTCGGGGCCGCGCTCGATGTGACATTGGATATCCATCAAGAGGCGCTTGAAGGGCTTCGTCGTGACATCTCGCTGGAGCAGTTTGGCGGCGCCATTCGCTCCATCGTCAACGCGCGACGGGTGTTTATCTTCGGTATCGGTCCTTCGAGCGCAATGGCCGACTATTTCAAGATTCAACTCCGCCGATTTGGCATAGACGCGGAATGCCTGACGCAAACCGGCCTACTCCTTGCCGATGGCTTACAGAGGTTGGGCGAGGGCGACCTGCTGATGATCTTTGCTTATGGCCGGGTTTATCAGGAGCTGAATGCGCTCTTGGAGCATGCTGATCGCCATGGTGTCGCCAAGGTGTTGTTTTCCGATACCCTGGGCGCTGAATTGCGGGACCGTGTCGATTGTGTTCTGCCCGTCGCCCGCGGCCGCTCGGATATGCTCAGCATGCATACGGCCACTCTGGCCCTCATAGAAGCGCTCCTCGTCGGCGTCGCCGCTGAGCGTCCCGAGGAGACCATCGCCAATCTCGAACGTTTGAACAATCTACGGTCCGGCCTCACCGGAAAGCAGATGGATCTTCCAACGCCGCCGCCGCGTCGCGGCCACGATCCCCGGCAGTATTAAACGCCCATGCGATTGGCGATGACGTTGCGCAGTATTTTACTGGCGCCGCCGTCGATCATGCCCATGCGGGCTTCGCGGAACAGGCGCTGCATATCGCCCTGGACATAGCCGTGGCGCAACGGGCCGGCTCATATCGGCGGCGCCTCCTGGGTCTCGGCGCCATTCAACAGCTGGTGGATCGCGACGAGGGGCGGAGACATCGTGTTGGCGTTGGCCAGGATGGTGGCCAGTCGTGGGTCATCGCCAAGAGCTTGGAGACTGGCGATCCCGGTCCCTTCAACAAACAGCGTGAGGTCGGAGATGGCGTCTTCGTCCGGACGCAACTCGCGATCCTTGCCGGGTTGTGAACTGGCCGCCCGGTCGACTTGCCAAAGTTGGGCCGCGATGATCCCCGGGCGATCAATGATCCGCGGCAGGAACTCCTCCTGGAGCACGGCGGTGAGGGCGGCGTCCTCGCCATCGACCAAAACAAATCGGA
>JAQBUJ010000458.1 GCA_027623845.1 Pseudomonadota bacterium | reverse complement strand
CAGCATCGCCCGCTGCTCGGGCGAGATCGATCGCTCCGGCGCGACCGCCGCCCCCAACCCGCGCGAGACCATCATCAGGATCGATTCGATCGAATCCAGTTCCATGCGCTCCTGCACGTCGATCCCGCGCGCCCGAAGCGCCGCGTCGATTGCCCGACCGACGCCGGCCCGGCGATTGAAACGCACAAAGGGCAGGGCGGTCAGCACCTCAACATCGCTGGCGCCGGGGCTGTCAGCCGGCGCGACCACCAGTAAACGTTCCTCCAAGATGGTCCGGCATCGCAGGCCGGCGCTGACCCGTGGTGGTTCGGTCAGGATCGCCGCGTCCAGCATGCCGCGTTCGACCCGGCGGATCAGCTCCGTTGACAGCTCGTTTTCGATCCGGACCTGCAAAAGCGGCGTTCGCTCTCGCAGGATCGCCAGCGCGTCGGGCAGAATGCCGGTGCTGGCGGTCGGGATGACGCCGATCTGCAGGGTGCCGGAAACTGCCCCCGTTGCCCGTGCGCCGAGGCGAAAATCCTCGTGCAGACGCAGGATCTGGCGGGCCTGTTCAATCAGCGGGCGGGCATTCTCCCGCAGGGTCGGCGGACGGCGGGCTCGGTCGAACAGCGAGGCCTGAAGGTCTTCCTCCAAGGCTTTCATCTGCATGCTGACCGCCGATTGAGTTATCGCCAGCCGGTCGGCGGCGGCATGAAAGCTACCGGCATCGGCGATCGCGACCAGGGTTTCCAGTTGGCGTAGGGACATGGGTCCATACTATTGTAAGAAAAAATGAAGATAAACATCAATTTTATTCGATTGCCTTACGTAAGGGGGGGCGCTCAAGATGTTCACGGTTCCGTGATGTTCCCACAAATCAGGATTTCGCCGATGTCCTTCGATCTCACCACCGATCAGCTTGACCTGCGCGCCCGCGCCCGCGATCTGGCCTCAACACTGGTGGCTGACAACGCCGCCGAGGTTGACCGGACCGAGCAATATCCCTGGGATAATGTGAAGGCGCTTACCGATGCCGGCTTCATGGGCATGACGGTTCCCAAGGAACTGGGGGGACCGGGGCGGAGCTTTCTGGAGGCCAATCTGGTGGTCGAGGAGATGGCTTCCTATTGCGGACCCACGGGCCGAATTGTGGTTGAGGGAAACATGGGCGCGATCTCGGCCATCATCCACTACGGCACCAAATCACAGCAGCGGTTGGCGGCAGACCTGGTGCTCGCCGGCGACAAACCGGCGATCTGCATCACCGAACCGGATGCTGGCAGCGCCGCCAGCCTGATGACCACCCGCGCCGACAAGCGCGGCGATGGTTATATCGTTAATGGCAAGAAGCATTGGATTACCGGCGGTGGTGTCTCACGCCTGCATCTGATTTTTGCTCGGGTGTTCGACGAGGATGGCAGCGAGCTTGGGATCGGCGGCTTCCTGGCGATCCGTGGCGAGGCCAAAGGGCTGCGCATAGGCCCCCGCGAGCCGACCATGGGGTTGCGCGGTATTCCCGAGACCGAGGTTATCTTCGAGGATCTGGAGATACCGGCGGATATGGTGCTGATGCCGCCTTCCGGCTTCAAGCGCGGGTTCGCCGACCTGATGAATGCCTATAACTCGCAGCGTGTCGGGGCCGGAACGGTGGCGCTTGGACTGGCCGCCGGGGCCTATCGCAATGCCCTGGCTTTTGCCAAGCAGCGCGAACAGTTTGGCCGTCCGATCGCTGAGTTCCAAGGCCTGCAATGGATGTTGGCCGATATGTCGGTACAGCTTGAGGCGGCGCGGGCGCTGCTGCACAAGGCGGCGTTGAGCGCCGGTCACAATGGCAGCCCGTTCCCCGATGCGACCCTGGCCGCGCAGGGTAAGATTTTCACCTCGGAAATGGCGCTTAAGGTCACCACTGACGCGTTGCAGGTTTTTGGCGCCCGCGGCTATTCGCGCAACTATCCGATGGAGCGGCTGGCCCGCGACGCCCGGATGTTCACCATTGGCGGCGGCACGGCGCAAATCCTGCGCACCGTCGTCGCCTCGCGGATTCTCGAACAAAAATTACCGCAAACTCGCGATGGCTTTTCCCATCTGGCGGCGCAGGCAGAGCGGGACGCCCGGCTCGAAGCGGCGGAATAGGCGCCGGGTCATGCGTGCCAAGGCGGGCCTCAGAACTGCGGATATCATCGCCCGCCGTCTGTTCCAGGCCGGTGTCCGCACCGCCTTCGGTATTCCCGGCGGTGAGGTGCTGACCCTGGTCGATGGCTTGGAGAAGGCCGGTATCCGCTTTTTACTCGCCAAGCATGAGAACGCCGCCGGTTTCATGGCCGAGGGTAGCTATCACATGACCGGCGCTCCCGGCGTGCTGGTCGCCACGGTCGGCCCAGGCGCCGCCAATGCGGTCAATATCACCGCCAATGCCCAACAGGACCGGGTGCCGCTGATCGTGCTGACCGGCTGTGTCGATCCAGCCGATGCGGTCACCTATAACCATCAGGTTTTTGACCATCGCGCGGTTTTTGGGCCGATCACCAAGGCCAGCTTCACCGTGCCCGATGGTAATGTCGACGCGATGATCGACAAGGCCATCGCCATCGCCACCGAAGGCCGGCCTGGCCCGGTGCATCTGGATGTGCCGATCGCCATCGCGGTGCAGATCCATCACGGGGCGTTGCGGGCGCCGCGCGTGCCGCCGGCGCCGGTGGGACCGAGCTGGAAAACGCCCGTCGCTGGTTGGCCGAGGCGAAACGGCCACTGGTGATCGCCGGGCTTGATGCGGTGGTGCAGAATGCCGGCGGATCGATCACCGACTTCGCCCGCAGGTTCGGCGCGCCGGTCATCGCCAGCTATAAGGCCAAGGGCCTGATCCCCGATGACGACCCGCTGAGCCTTGGAGGGGCTGGACTCTCGCCGCTCGCCGATCGGGAGTTGATGCCGCTGATCGAGGCGGCGGATTTCATCCTGCTGGCCGGATACGACCCGATCGAGATGCGCACCGGCTGGCGTGATCCCTGGGACGCGGCTGACAAGCGCGTGGTGGAGTTACTGGCGGCGCCGGAATTCTCCTACATGCACCAAGCGCCGGTCCGCTTCATCTGCGATATCGCCGAGGGTGTTCGGGCGATCTCAAACGGTGTCGAGCCGCAGCCGACCTGGCCCGATGGCGCCCCGGCCAAGGCTCGCCAAGCGCTGGCCGGCGCCTATGGCCAGAACGAGGTCTGGGGACCGGCGGCGATCACCACCACCATTCGCAAGGTGGCGCCGAGGGACACCGTGGTGACGGTCGATTCCGGGGCGCATCGGATTTTGTTCAGTCAGGTCTGGGAGACCTATGTGCCACGCGCGGTGCTCCAGTCGACCGGGCTCTGCACCATGGGGTGCGCCTTGCCGCTGGCCGCCGGCGCCAAACTGGCGGCGCCGGAGCGCGCGGTGATCGCCTTCACCGGCGATGGCGGTCTGGAGATGGTGCTGGGTGAGTTGGTGACCTTGCGTGATTTGAAGGCGGCGGTGGTGGTGGTGGTTTTCGTCGATGCCTCGCTGGCCCTGATCGAGAAGAAGCAGCGGGAGATGCAATACGCCAATGCCGGTGTCGACATGACCGAGACGGATTTCGAGGCTGTCGCTAAGGCCCTTGGGGGCCGCGGTGTCACGGTCGAGGATCGCGGCGCGTTGGAAACGGCGATGCGCGAGGCCCTGGCGGCGGATACCTATACGGTGATCGCGGCAAAAATCCCGCG
>JAQBUJ010000457.1 GCA_027623845.1 Pseudomonadota bacterium | reverse complement strand
GGGCGTCGACCGCCTTCATCCCGACGATGTTGTACCCGCAGTCGACGTGATGAATCTCGCCGGTCACGCCGGTCGACAGGTCGGACAGCAGATAGACCCCGGCGCCGCCCACATCCTCGAGCGTGACGTTCCGGCGCAGCGGCGAGTTGTACTCGTTCCACTTCAGGATATAGCGGAAATCGCCGATGCCCGAGGCCGCCAAAGTCTTGATCGGCCCGGCGGAGATCGCGTTCACCCGGATGCGGTCGCGCCCCAGATCGACGGCGAGATAGCGCACGCTGGCTTCCAAGGCCGCCTTCGCCACACCCATGACGTTGTAATGCGGCATGACCCGCTCGGCGCCATAGTAGGTGAGGGTTAGCAAGCTGCCGCCATTGGTCATCATCGCCGATGCGTGCTTGGCCACATTGGTGAACGAGTAGCAGGAAATGTCGAGGGTGCGCAGAAAGTTGTCGCGGGTGGTGTTGAGATACTGGCCCTTCAACTCTTCCTTGTCGGAATAGGCGATCGCGTGGACCAGGAAATCGATCGATTCCCAGCGTTGTCCAATGACCTTGAACACTTCGGCAATGCTGTCTTCGTCGGTGACATCGCACGGCATGAGCATGTCCGACCCGACGGATGCCGCCAGCGGCTCGGCGCGTTTCTTCAGGGCGTCACCCTGATAGGTAAATGCGAGTTCGCCGCCTTGCTCCGAGACGGCCTTGGCAATGCCCCAGGCGATCGATCGATCGTTCGCCACGCCCATGATCAGGCCTCTTTTGCCGGCCATGATCCCTGCGGGTGTGCTCATATGCCCCTCGCTTATCCTGGAAAAGTCAATCTGCGCTCAGCCGATCACCGCAATCAGCCAACAGAGCCCATCCTACACCAAAGGGATGGACGGGCAAACGGGACAAGTGAATGCCAAGCGTTTGATTCATCAGCCGTCCGGGTGGCTGACCAAGCCTTGCCGTTCGGGTATGCTGGGGCCCATGGAAACTTATCGAAACCGCCTCAATTCCTGGCGCGATGCGCGCCTCGGCCGGATCACCGCGGAGATCGGCGCCTATGCCGGCTTCGCGTTGCGGCGCTTTCACCACGACCGAGGTATGCAGTCGGCGTCTTCCTTGACCTATACGACCTTGCTGTCACTGGTTCCCTTGATGGCGATCGCCTTTGCTATTTTCGCCGCTTTTCCCACTTTTCAGGATGCGCGGGAACAGTTGGAAGCGGTGATTTTCGCCAACTTGGTTCCCGGCGTCGGCGGCGAGATACGTGGATATCTGAACGATTTTTTGAAGAATACCGGTCAACTCGGCACGGTGGGGGTCGTCGCCTTGGGGGTGTCGGCGCTGTTGCTGCTGAGCACCATCGAGGCCACGTTCAACAGAATTTGGCGGGTTGAACGGCCCCGGCCATTGATCGTCAGGTTCCTTGTGTACTGGGGCGTGCTGACCCTCGGGCCGTTGCTGATCGCCGCGGCAATTACCCTGACCACCGATGTTTTCAGCGTTGCCCGCGACGGACTGAGCCAGGTCGGGATGGGTGCCGGAACTTTAAGCGTTGATGCCGGTGGTTTAGCGGAGCAAATGCTGTCGGTGAGCGTGCAAACGCTGCTGTTTACGGGGTTGTTCGCCGTGGTGCCAAATCGCCGAATTCCCTGGCGAGAGGCGTTGATCGGTGGGTTTGTAAGCGGCGCGGGATTCCAAATTCTGAAGATCGGCTTCGCCTGGTATTTGGCCAATGCCCTGTCCTATCAAACGATCTACGGCGCCGTGGCGGTGTTTCCGATTTTTCTCATCTGGCTCTATCTGTCGTGGTGCGTGGTGCTGCTGGGGGCGGTGTTCGCGGCGGCTTTTCCGGTTTGGTGGCGGGCACGCGACCCCGCTTTGGAGGCCGTACCCGGTTCCGGTCACACCCTGGCCGTGGCGATCCAATCGTTGGCGGCGTTGAGCCGGGGCGCGCGGACCGGCGGTGAAATGACGGCCGAGAAAATCAGCGACGCGGTAGGCGGCGCGCCGGTCGAGACGATTCTCAAAGCCATGTTGGCCGGGCGTTTTGTTTGTATGACGCAAGCCGGCGCGTTCGTGCTTTCCCGCGATCTCGCAGCGGCGACAGTTTACGATTTATACGATTGTTTGGGGCTGACGGTGGCGGCGGCTGATGCATCAATTGTTGAGGTGGTTGGGGTTGGCGAGACTGGGAGCGACGCTGGTGCCAGCGCATCGGTGGCGGCGTTGATCGATGGTTTGCGGAAGGCTGAGCAGAGCGCCCTTGATCAACCCCTCGAGCGGATCGTCAGCCGGATCGGAGAGCGGCTCGGCGATCTCTGAGGTTTGAGGAGCCAATGATTTCGCCCTGGAGGTGGGCCGGTATCCGGGCGCCGATCAGTCCAGCGACTGCCCGCCGTGCCGCCGCGATGTGGCGACGGGGCTGGACATTACCGTGTTCTCACCCCATCTTTCGAGCTCTGGGTAAGATTTTGCGAGGGCATGCACGGTGTATCGCGACAATTCCCTAATTCCCAAGGAAGCCATCCGGATGGCGGCTTTGGGAGCATTGGTGAAGCGGGACCGTTCCTATGGCGATGTCGCCGGTGAGGTGCGCCAGTTCGCCGCCCGCATCGTCGGGCCGTCATTGGACTTGCTCGGCACCTCGATCGAATTGTTAAAGCTTGAGGGATTGATCGAGGGCGTTGCTGTCAATAAGGCGGCGGCGAAAGAGAACGAGACAGAGATGCTGCGGCTGACCCAGGCGGGCAAAGAGGCCCTCAAGGCGTATTTGCAGACCAGTATCCGTCCAGGCGCCTCGGACTTGAACAGACTGGTCATCGCGCTGAAGTTGCGGTTTATCGATGTGCTTGATGCTGAGGGGCGGCAAGACCAACTCGAAGGCTTGAAGCAAATGTACGAGGGGGAGTTGATTAGGCTCCAGGATCTCTCGTGCCACGCGGAATGGTCTGACGGCCTGCTGCCTGATTGGTTGAGCTTCGAACTCGACATGATTTCGCGCCGTATCGCCTGGTGCGACGGGCTGATTCACGGCACATCTTCCTGAGACCGCCCGATTGGGCCCGACCGGGTTCTTTTAAGCAACCTATCGGCGTGCGCAAAATATTGAAGCTGTACTCCAAGATATTGAAATAGAAGAGATTTTACATTCCGTTGTTCGGGGTGGGAGATCGTCACGATTTATATATATAATTTTATGCTAATTCATTTATATTCCAATTTTTGATCTTTTTCACCATGTTTAAACCACGATTCGAAGGGGGGGGGACTGACAACGGCCCGGCGCCATTGGCCGGATGGGATGCAGACGGAGGGCCCCATGGGTCTATTTGGCAAACTTCATGTCAAGACAATCGACCCGTCGGCTCGGGCGGTTGAAATTCGGCCAAGAGGTGATTCCTACGTTCGGATTGATGGCACTGACCATGCCATTCTCGCTTGGAACCCGGGTGGGTTTCTCGTGGGGCCGTATTCCGGCGCTCTGGTTGCCCGACAGATCGCCCTGGTCCATCTGGTGCTGCGTGATTATCACGACCCGGACGGAGATCTGAAAGTCGACGACCGGGTGTACATCGAAAAGATCGATAATGAAGGGTTGCGGGCGCGGTGGTGGCATTTGCCGGAGCGCAAAAAAGTGGAAATAGCCACCTATTATTCCCGCAAGACAGCAAAGAGAACTTAACTACAGATGCGGCCAGAAGATTCTCGTGACAGCAATGGTGACC
>JAQBUJ010000456.1 GCA_027623845.1 Pseudomonadota bacterium | reverse complement strand
CCAGCCATGGGCAACCGCCAGCGGCACCAGGATCAGACCGGATATCGCCACCCCCGCCGGCACCCCGGTCTGCTTGATGGAAAACACCAGCGGCGCCCATTTCGCCGGCGCATAGGCGGCCAGGATTTGCGAGCTGGCCGGCGTCGCCACGGTCGAGCCGCCGCTGATCAACATCGCGCCGACACCGAGCGCCGGAATGAACAGCACAGGCGTGGCCAGAAGCGCCGCCGAGGCCAGGCCAGCGGCCATGAACACACAGCCGATCTGGCTGGTTCGAAGCGCCCCATAGCGCCGGATCACCCCGCCACACCCCGCCATCACGCAAAGCGAGCCAGCGGCATAGATCCAGGTGTAGACCAAAACATATTCGGCATCGAAGGCCAGCTCTTCGGCCAAGGCCGGAAACAACGCCGGCAGCGCGACCTTCGCCGTGGTGGCGACGGTCTGCTGGACGAGCATGGCGATGATGGCGATCAGGAGTACGGGCATGGCGCCAAAATCCCTCGCTCGGCGGTGTCTGTCATGGGTCTTTTACGTCGCATGACCCAATCATCGCATTGCGGGTGGTCGCGGGCCCTTTGGCGGCGCTTTTCGCCAAGCACGCGGTTGTGGCTCGACATTGATCGAGCAGCCTTTACCATGCCGCTGAAACGCGGTCGGATCGATTTTTCGACCGATAATTACCAACCCATGGGAGATGGCTCGATGACCGCCTATGTCGCCGTTCACGCCAAGATCAAGGACCCGGAAAAACTCGCGGTTTACGCCAAGGGGGCCGGAGCGACCGTCGCCGAACATGGCGGTAAATTCATCGTGCGTGCGCCGATCTTGGAGACGTTGACCGGCGCCGGTGATTTCGACCGGTTCGTTCTTATCGAATTTCCCGACGCCGATAGCGCCCGTGCTTGGTACCAAAGCGCCGCTTATCAGGCCCTCATTCCCAATCGGAACGAAGGCGCCGACATGCTGTTCAGCCTGTCCGAGTCAGCCTGACCTCGGTCACCGAACACCAGCGGCCGGTCGATCGTCCTCAGGCCGCCAGCAGCATCGCCGCCTTGGCCCGCATTGCCGTGGCCTGGGCGTTATCGCCGCAGGTCTGCAAGGCGTCGGCATAGAGCTTCCAGGACGGGGCGCTGGTAGGCTGCTCGGCGACCCGCTCGGCCAAAAGCGCCCGCGCCAGAGTGCCCTGACCGTCCTTCATCGCCGAGTCGATAAGCATGCGGATCCAGACGTCGCGTTGCGCCCAGCTCCCGCCCAGCGGCACCATGGCATAGCGGTGCCCCATCATCAGCGTGACCACCCGGCCATGCTCGCCTTTGGCATGGGCAACGATGGCTTCGGCCACGGCGATCCCGACATCGCGGGCAACCTGGGCGGTGGTGACGCCGGCTCCGACGTTGTCGCGGGCAAAATCGCGCATATGCCCGACCATGGCGTCCGCCTCCTGCAACCGCCCGCTATTCGCCAGGCCCATGATGAAGTGCAAATCGTTGAACGGGCGCAGGCAATCACCGACCCGCCCGGCGCAAACCTCAGCCACCGACTGCCAGCGATCGCCGACATCGACGCCTAGCATGCCCAGACGCATCAGGATGCTGGTGGCATTACCGATATCGGTGTTGTCCTCGGAGGGCTCGGGCCAAAATTCCCGGTCGAAGGCGTCGAGCACCGCGTCATAACGCTGCAGTTCCAGATAATGGAGCGAGCGGTGCCACCAAAGATGGTTGGCGAACGGGCCGCTCTGGCGCCAGGTATCGCCATGGGCGGTGATCCAGGTGATCCCGTCGGCCCGCCGACCCATGGTCTCCAGGCAATGGGCGACCGCGTGGCCGGCCCAGATATCAGCCTCGTTCAGTTCCACCGCCCGGCGTCCCAGCGGTTCGGCGGATTGCGCCTCGCCGGTTTCCTCCAGTGAAAAGGCGCGGCAACCAAGCACATAGCCGTAACCGGGAACCGCCTCGCTCCAGCGCGACATGATCCTCGCCGCCGAATGCCGCATCGCGCCTAACTCACCAATGAAGAAATGCATGAGATGGGCCAGCCGGAAAGCCAGAATGTCATGCGGATGATCAATCAGAATCTCTTCCCAGATCGCGTTGGTCCGGCGGATATCGCCAGCGCACCAAGCCGCCAATGCCTCAATATGCTTGCGCTCCCGCGCCGTGCCGTCATCAGCCAGCGCGGTGGCCTTGGCCAGGCATTCAAGACTGCCGGCCTGGAGATGCAGGCGCGAGGGCAGCTGCATGAAATAACCGCGCAAACACTGGCCGAGGATCATGTTCGGGTCGAGTTTATCCATCCGCGCGGCGATCAAACCGGCGTCTCGGCTTTGCCGCAGAAATTCATCGGTCGCCGCATCAAGCGCGTCAACGGCCTCCTGGCTCGATGCCGTGACCGACAGTCCGCGGATATCGTAAAACATTCGGTATTCTCCTTGCTTCCCCTGGGTTACACGCCCGAACCGGTCCCTGCCCGGCGCGGCGATCATCCCTGGTTGGTCGGGTTTCCGGGCTCTTGCCGGTAGGTAAAGGTCGCATCGAACCGCGATTGCAGATACGGGCCGGCCTGCACCGGTTCATAGCGCGGCGCCTCGCCCGGCGCGACGCAGTTGGCCAAGCAGGCGATCTCGGCATCCCAATTTGGATCAAAGAAGAACGGCATCGAATATCGTTCCCGCCCGGAAACGTTAATCACCCGATGCGGCGTGGCCAGGAACCGGCCATTGGTCCAGCGCTCCATCTGATCGCCCAGATTGATCACAAAGGCGCCCGGCAACGGCGGCGCGGCGATCCAATCGCCGACCGGATTGCGCACCTGTAACCCGCCATTGACGTCCTGGGCCAGAATGGTCAGACAGCCGTAATCGGTGTGGGCGCCGCAGCCGATCGTGCGGGTATCGATATAGCCGGTCTGCGGCGGGTAATGCAGCAGGCGAAGTTGGGCCAGCGGTTGATCGATCTTATCGGCGAAGAATGTCGGCTCCAGCTCCAGGGCGATGGCGAAACCGCGCATCAAGCGCGCCGCAAGGTCACTCAGCGCGGCGAAATAGACAGTGGCGGCGGCGCGAAATTCCGGCGCATTCGCCGGCCATTGGTTGGGACCATGCAGCGGCAGGCCGCGGCGCACGCCGGGATCCTCGGGACCGAGATCGCGGCCAAGATCAAAGCCTTCCTTCAGGTCGGCGGTGAACGTCGGATCGGTGTTTTCCTCGAAGATCGGAAAATAGCCGCGATGCACGGGGGAATGGCGAATGTGGAACGTCGATTTTTCCGCCAGGGAGCGATCAAAAAACCGCCGCGCCTCGGCGAACATCGTCTCGACCATTGCATTGGGGATACCGTGTCCGGTGACATAGAAGAAACCAACCCCCGACGCCGCCTCGCTGATGGCGTGGGCGACCACCGCCTCGCCGGGGCCGATTTCCGGGCCCTCCCGCGAGGTCAGCTGGGCAATATCAATCACCGCGATCTCTGTGAAGCTCACCGGGTCAGTCCCTCAAGCCATGCAGTCCGGCGGCGCGATCGCGCCGGCTCCCCCGAAGATAGGCGGGCGGGGCGACGCTGAACAACTGCTTTTTATTCACGGCCCATCAACTTGTCGATCGCCCGGCGGTCATCCTTAGTCGGCCGGCCTTCGCCGCGATCGCGCCGCGCCGCCGGCGCTTCGAACGGCGCCGACGCCGGTTTCTGGGCGCGTTGTTCCTCGATCGGCTGCAAATCCTCGTAAAGGCTT
>JAQBUJ010000455.1 GCA_027623845.1 Pseudomonadota bacterium | reverse complement strand
CCGGCATCCAGGAAAATGCCCTCGGCGCCGGCCTGTTGGCGCCGCGCCAACCGCCCATCGCCGGGGATACGCTCGTCGGTGCTGTCGGCATAGGCGGCGAGAAAATCCGCCACCCGGTCGGTGAAGCCGGGGCCGTGCAGAACCTCGGGGTCCATGGCGATGATGGTCTGGCCACGATTGGCGCCGGCATAACCCTTGGCCTCGGGATCGGCGTCCTCGAAGGCGAAGCGGCCTCCGGTCAGGCCGGCGGCAAGTAACTCGACCATGAAGGCGATGGCCGAGCCCTTGTGCCCGGCGAAAGGCAACAGCATGCCGCCGTCGCTGGCGGCGCGGGAATCGATGGTTGGCTGGCCATGCTTGTCGACCGCGGCGTTCGGCGGGATCGCCTCGCCGGTTTCGGCGGCGACTTTGATTTCCATCAGGCTGACGGCGCTGGTCGCCATGTCCCAGACGATCGGCTCTGCATCCCGGCGCGGGCAGGCAAAGGCGATAGGGTCGGTGCCGAACAGCTTTTTAGTGACGCCATGCGGCGTCATATGCGGGCGTGAGACCACACAGGTGAAAGCCACCAACCCGTCATCGGCAAGCGGCTCCAGATCATGGCGCAGGGGGCCGATATTGTGGGCGTTGCGGATCGCCATCGTCGCGATGCCGGCCTCCCGGGTAGCCTCGATCAGATCCGGGCGAAACCGGCGGATCGCCACTTGGCCATAGCCGTTGTCGCCATCGACGCGGATGACGCCGGCGCTGGCCCGCTGCGCCGTCGGCTCTCCGGCGCCGTTCACGTGCCCGCCGCGCAGGCCGAACATGTAGTTGTACATCGAGAAGAAGCCGTGGCTCGCCGGCCCATCGCGCTCGCAAAGCAGGATCACATCGGCCAAGATCGCCGCGACACCCTCCGAACAGCCATTGGCCAGGAATACCTCAAGCGCCAGGGCTCGGGCCGCGTCGAACGACAGATGGGCCTTGCCGGCTTTAGTAGCGTGTCCCCCAGCGACATTCCCCCCGGTCATCAGCGGGTGCCGAGCAGCGCCCTGCGAAAAGCCGTCTTGCGCTCGCTCGCATCCATCGAGCGCTTGACCGCTGGCGGCGGCTCGGTGCTTACCCGCAGCAGGACGAAGCTTGACGCATTCGAGTTGCGCAGCACCTGCGCCGCCTCGGCGATCTGGTCTTCGGTGGTGACGGTGCGGGTCACCGGGATCGCCGAGCCCTGGGCAATCACCTCAAGATTAACGCCGCGCTGGGTGTGGCTTTCCTGATAGCCGGTCTCGCCATAATGGCCGTTGTCGACACACAGGATCGACAGGTTCGCCGGTTTCATGATGCCGACGGTGGCCAGGGTGCCGACATTCATCAGCAGCTCGCCGTCACCGGTAACCACCAGCACCCGCTTGTCCGGCCGTGACAGGGCCAGGCCGAGACCCATCGCCGTGGCGCCGCCCATGGCGCCGGCCATGGTGAAGATGTTGTCGCCGTCATTGGTCAGATGCGCGATATCCTTGGACGCGCCGGCAAGGCCGCAGACGATCAGCAGATCTGAGGGATCGCCGACGATCGCCGGGACGGCCTGTTTGCGGTCGAGAAATCTTACGTCGTTCATATCAAATCATCCGGTTCGGACCATCGGCTCAAAACGCCTTGGCGCCGATCAGTTTTTGGGTCAGCAGGACAGCGACGCCCTGGTTTGATTTATAGGCCATGTTGAGCGCCGCCTGGACGGTCGGCCCGACTTCCTCCGGGGATTCGGCGCGCAGGCAATGCATGCCCATCGCTTCGACCACCGGCTGTACGGCGGTGCCCATCGGTACCTGCCACGGGTTCATCTCGCCGAACTCGCCGCGCATGGTGACCAGGGTGACCAGGGGGAATTGCCCGCCCTTGATCAAGGCGAACATGTTGACGCAGTTGCCGACGCCGCTCGATTGCATCAGCAGCACCGCCTTCTTGCCGCCGAGATGAGCGCCGGCGCACATCGCCACGCCCTCTTCCTCGGTGGTCAGCGGCACCGAGATCACCTCCGGATCCTCAATCGACCGGTTGATCAGCGTCTTGTGACCGCCATCCGGCACATAACAAAATAGGTTCACGTCATTTTCGCGCAGCAGGGTGAACAGGTCTTCCTGCCAAGGGACCGCAGCCCCGTATTCCGTCGTCATATTTTCCGCCCGGTTGATCGTGAATCGATAGCCGACTGTGCCGCCGCCGCATGGCTATCTCAACAGGTTCCCTCGGTCCTGTCTAATTCATCTGATACGTGAGACGGCGCTGTCGAGGATCGGTTATAAAACCCTGACGTTCACGCATCGGAGGCCGGGTTCATGGAAACGCAAGCGACGATCGCAAATGCCAAGGGTTTGAAGGAACGCTATGGCGAGCCCAGCGAGCGGGCCGTTGGCAAGCAGTTGGATCATCTCGACAAGCATTGCCGCGCCTTCATCGCGCTCTCGCCGTTCATGGTGATCGGCACCATGGGGGCGGATGGACTGGGTGACGTGTCTCCCAAGGGGGACGCGCCGGGTTTCGTGTTGGTGAGCGACGAGAAGACCTTGGTGATCCCGGACCGCCCGGGCAACAATCGGACCGACACTCTGCTCAACATTCTGGATAATCCAGGCGTTGGCATGCTGTTCATGGTGCCGGGCATGAACGAGACTCTGCGGGTGAACGGCACCGCCCGGATCGTCACCGATGCCGCCGTGTTACAGAGCATGCTGGTCAATGATCGACCGCCGCGCTCGGCGCTGGTGGTTGATGTGAAGGAGGCCTACTTGCATTGCGCCAAGGCGTTCATGCGCTCAAAACTATGGAGTGATGAGCACAAAATTGAGCGAAAATCCTTCCCGTCGCTTGGCCAGATCATTACCGAGCAGATGGGCGGCGGCGATGTCGAGGCGGCGGATCGAGGCATCGAAGAGGGTTACCGCACCAAGCTTTATTAAGGGCGCGTGATACTTGAGGTGCCGAGCGCCGATAGACCTCACGAAGCTTTGATGCGAAATGTGATGCTCTTTGCCATTGATCGGATCATGTCTGAGCCCGTCCGGTCTGAGCACATCGGGTCTGAGCCCGCTGGCGACCCTGCCGATCCGGCTTTATCGAAAAGGCGTCCCTGAGTGCCGAGCTTCCGCAAATTGCTGCCATTTTTGATTTTGATCGCCGGCCTGGGCATGGTGTTCTTCCTGGGTTTGGACGAGTATTTCGACGTCGACACGCTGCGTCAGCATCGTGAAATGCTGACCGAGTTCGTGGCCGCGCGTTATCTGCTGTCGGCATTGCTGTTCTGTGCGATCTATGCCGCCGCCACCGCGCTTTCGATACCCGGCGGGGTGTTGCTGACGGTTAGTGGCGGGTTTTTGTTCGGCAGTATTTTTGGAGCGATCTTTTCGGTTTTTGGCGCGACGCTTGGCGCGACCTTGCTGTTCCTGGCGGCGCGGACGGCCTTTGCCGATGTCCTGCGCGGTCGGGCCGGCTCGGCGGTCGAGCGAATGCGCGAAGGGTTTCGGCGAAACGCGCTAAGCTATCTGTTGTTTTTGCGACTGATTCCTTTGTTCCCATTCTTCGTCGTCAACCTGGTGCCGGCGTTTTTGGGGGTCCGGATCTCGACCTATGTGATCGGGACCTTCGTTGGGATCATTCCAGGCTCGCTTGTTTTCACCCTGGTGGGCAGCGGTCTGGATAAGATTTTCGCCAGTGGCGAAGAGCTTTCCCTGGCCTCGGTCTTCACTGACGAGATGAT